>CAJAYZ010000526.1 GCA_903949225.1 uncultured Planctomycetaceae bacterium | reverse complement strand
GGGTTGCGCCGTCGTAGAACTGAACGGTGCCGGTCACCGGCACGCCGACGACGGCCGGCGTCAGCGTGGCTACGAAGGTGACATTGCTGCCGTAGGTCGACGGGGTCACACCGGCCGACCGGACAAGGGCCGGGACGGCAGTCCTCTTGGCAACCGTCTGTGTGATTGAGGTGCTCGTGGCAGCGAGGTGGTTGGAGTCACCGGCATAGACGGCGGTGAGGGAGTGCGAGCCGCCGAGAAGCGCGGGGCTTGAGAACGTGAACGAGCCGCCAGTGAGCGTGCCGGTGGCGATCGTCGTGCCGCCGTCCTGGATGAGGATCGTGCCGGTCGGATTTGCGCCGCCGCCGACCGCAGGCACAGTGGCGGTGAAGGTGACCGCTTCGCCGTAAGTCGACGACGCCTTCGAGGAGGCGATCGTCGCCACGGCGATCGCCTTGTCGACACGGATCGAACCCAGCGCCGTGCTCCCGGCGAAGGTCGCCTGGCTGGCGTAGTTGGCAACGAGGGCATGGTCGCCGGCAGCAAGCCCCGGCACGGCGATCGTGGCGGTGGCCGAGTAGGTGGTGACGCCGTTGGTCGTGGTCGCCGACCCGGCGACGAGCGTGCCGAAGAAGGTCGTGGTGCCGTCGACGATGAGGTCGACCGAGCCGGTCGGCTCGGCATAGGTGGAGGTCACCCGGACGGTGACGGCGCCACTCTGGCCGTAGCTGATCGTCGGGGAGGCGGTGATCGTCGAAGCACTCAAGCCCGCGGCCTGGCTGACCGTCACCTGCCGACCGAGGATCGTGAGCTGCCCGGTGCGGGCTTGAGCCGAGGGGGCGGCGTCGAAGGCATAGCGAACGGCGCCGTCGGTCGTGCTCGTAACCCGCAGCCACGGCTGGTTGCTCGTGGGAACGAACGCCCCGTAGAGCGGCTGCGACGAGGGGATGACGGCAGGGAGCGTGTCGGTGCCGGCCGCGGAGAGCTGGCCGATGAGAGCTGTCGGGACGTCGGCCCAGGGCTGGAAGGCGTCGAGCGTGCTCGACGAGGCGCCAGAGTTGATCGCAAACAGGTTGCCTTGCGTGTCGAGAGCGAGGCCCGTGGGGCTCGAGAGACCGGTGGAGACGAGCGTCGTCACGGAGCTTGTGGCGCCGTCCCACTTCTGAATCCGGTGGTTGCCGGTGTCGGCAACGTAGATATCGCCTGCCGTATCGACGGCGATGCCCTGAGCCGCCGAGAGACCGCTGAAGGCGCTGATCGTCGAGACGGCGTTGGTGGATGCCGTCCACTTCGTCACGGTGCCTGAGCCCGCATCGACGGCGTAGAGATTCCCTACGGCGTCGGTGGCGAGGCCCCGGGGGGCGGTGCCGGTGAACAGCGTCGAGATGGCGCCAGTGGCGGCGGCCCAACGCTTCACGGCCGTGCCGTCGGAAAAGAAGATGTTGCCAGAGCTGTCGACGGCGACGCCGGCCGGATCGGCACTCGTGGTCACGACCGTAGAGAGGGCGCCGGTGATGGCGTTCCACTGCTTGATCGCCGGCGACTGGGCCGACGTGATCGCCACGCTATCGATGAAGGCCATCTGGTCGGGGGTGCTGCCCCGCAGCTCGACCGTGCGGGCGCCCTTGGCGACCGTGAACGCCGGCGTGGTGAGCGTGCCGTACAACTGGTTGGTGGGACGGAGCGTGGCTACGGAGACCCCGTCGATGAACACACCGATCGACTGCGTGTTCACCCCGGACGAAAAACGCTGGGCTGCCGAGAGGGAGAGCGTGTAGCTCCCCGCTTCGAGCGTGAGCGACTGGCTGATCCGGCCTGTGCCTTGGAGGAAAGCGACCTGCGAACCGGCCGGGGCGTTCGGATTCTTCGAGGTCAGCGACGTGGCGTTGCCGGTGAGCCCAGAGCCGTTGTTGCCCGATTGGGGGGTGAACGTCCAGTTCGAGCCGGTCGGGGCAACTTGGAACGACGCCACGCCGGTGGCCGTCGTCACGGCCGGGCTTTCGAAAGAACTGTCGGTGACGACGACCGGCAACGTGTTGCGGTCGGCGATCAAGACATTGCCCGAGCGATCGACCGCCAGCCCCAAGGCGCCGTTCAGCCCGGAGGAGACGAGCGTGCGGACCGAGCCGGTCCAGTCGAGCTCCTTGAGGGCATTGGTGGCCGGATCGAAGAAGAAGACGTTCCCGCGGCCGTCGCTGGCGATCGGGCCGGCGAGGGCCCCGGCGGCCTTGCC
>CAJAYZ010000525.1 GCA_903949225.1 uncultured Planctomycetaceae bacterium | reverse complement strand
CGATCCATGAGATGGATGGCGGCCTCCTCGTCGATCTTCCCGAACTGCTCCTTGACCCGCTCGCGCAGGCAGAGGAGCCGGTCGCCGGCGGAGAGGACGACCGAGTCGGGGATCCCGGTGCCGAGAAGCTCGTGCCCCTCGCCCGGCTTGACGAACTCGATCCGCTCCGGCGTCGCCGCCACGCCGACGCTCTGCCGCGTCTTGCCGTCGGCGAAGACGTAGTAGTACTCGCACGTCCGCGGGCTGTCCGTCCACAGCTTCATCACCTCGTCGAGCGTCGTGCATTCCTCCATCGCCCGGCGCATGAGGGTTGCCATCGGCACGCCGTCCCACTGCCCCTCGCCGCGGCCCCCCATCTCGCCGAGCGAGATCCCCTGGGCATTCATGCCGCTGACGCTCCCGATGAAGCCGGCGTAGCCGATCGTCACGAACGGGATCTGCCCCTCCGGCGCCACGACGAATGCCGCGGCGGCGTCCTGAAGGCCGATCTCGGTCATGTAATCGAGGACGCGGCCGTGGTAGAGGGTGCCGTCGGTCGTCGCCGTCCCGGAGACGGCAAATCCGGAGCAGTGGAAGAGCTCGGGAAAAACGTTCACGACCGCGACGAGTTTTGGATCGAGCTGGAGCGAGGCGGCGAGGGCCTCGGTCTCGCGGAGATGGCGCTTGGGGATGTGGGGGGCGAGCCGGGCCGCGGCATCGTCGAGCTTCTTGCGAAACCACGTGCCGCCGCGGATCGTCTCCACCGTGCCGACGACATGGAGGACCGAGTCGACGCAGCGGTTGGCCTCGACGGCAAGCAGCTCGCCGTGGGCCTTGCCGATCTCCTCTGGGCTCCCATGGAGCGTCACGACGCGCAGGCCCTCGGCCCACTCGAGCTTCCCGTGCGGCACCGCGCGGGCTGTTGCCGCCGGCGACGTCAGTTCGGCCCCCGGCAGCGCGATCTCGAGGGCCCGGCGGACGCCGCGGCAGAGGGTCCGCTCGATCTCGTCGCGCGGCACCTCGCTTGTCTCATAGCCGGGGAAGTCGTCGACGGCGAGGCACTCGCCCGGCTCCCCGACGGTGAGATCGAGCTCCACCTTCTCGGCATTGGCGCTGATCCTGCGGCCGGCGTCGTCGAAGTCGAGCCAGCCGTCGCCACGCTCGTAGCGCCCATCGTTTGAATCGTGCTTCACACCGAGGAGGCCGACCAAGAGGGCGGTGAGCGACGCCGGAGAGGGCTGGAGGAGGAGCGGAGTGGCCAACGACACCTGCGTCGCCGATGAGACGAGCCGCGCGCCGATGCCGGCCAGATCGAGATGGTCGGCCGAATCGGTCGCCCCGCGGCCGATGTGGACGATCTTGTGTTTGGGGAGGGCCAGGGCCGTGGCGTCGGCCCGGCGCCGCAGCACCAGCGCGTAATCGTCGTGCGTCACTTCGAGGTCATAGGCGTGGGCGTCGAAGCGGGCGAGCTTGATCGCCACCCTCATCGGCTTGCCGCTACCGCCGATCGCCACCGTCCCTTCGACGGCGAAGGTCTCGCGGGCACCGGAGAGGCATTCCCACAGCGGTGCCAGATCGGCGGCGAGCGCCCCGGCGGGATTCCGCGCCGGATCGATCGCCGGCGGCTGTTCGGCGCGGACGGCGGGAAGAAATCCGGCTCCGGACAGACCTGTGGCCATCGAGAGGGCCAAGAAGCACGCGAAGCGGGCAGGGCGGCGGGGGATCATGAAAACCTCCTCGGGGCCAGTTCGGGGGTGGGGAAACCCCTGACGTCGCAATCGGTCGGCCTTCAATCTCCCACCCTCAGTCGCCGCGAACAAGCCGGCTTTCCGGGCGCTGCGGCCCCCGGCAGAGGGGCCCTCGTGCCACATAACCGCCGCACTTTTGATCCCGTTGCAGTCCGGGGTCGGGGG
>CAJAYZ010000524.1 GCA_903949225.1 uncultured Planctomycetaceae bacterium | reverse complement strand
AGTTCGAAGGGAACATCATCGGTGAGAGTTGCCAGAACAAGGTCCTTACTGACCACCTCAACCGCCTCGTCCGTCTGCACATCGGCACCGGTGATGGGGCCCTTTGTGCTCTTCTCCACCCGAATCACGCGGGTCGAGTCGCTGTGGTTCTTGACGACCAAGCTCTTCACCGCCAGCACGATGTCGGTGACGTCTTCGAGAACGCCCTTGACGGTGCTGAACTCATGGAGCGCACTGCCAACCTTGATCTGAGTCACGGCACTCCCTTCGAGGCTCGAAAGGAGCACGCGCCGGAGGCTGTTGCCCACCGTCGTGCCGAAGCCACGCTCGAACGGCTCGGCAACGAACTTGCCGTACGTTCCCGTGAGCGTCTTGGCATCAGACGTGACCGAGCTGGGAAGTTCGAGTCCACGCCAACGAATGTGCATGCGATTCTCCTTGCCTGTATCTGAAACGGGGCGGCCACGTCAGGCCGCGATGGTGATTTTTATGAACGAGCCTGAACAACCAACGACAGTCTTCGTCGGAGGGGCGTCCCCACCCTCCGGCCCGAAGCGAGGATTATCTCCCCGTCAGGCAACCACCCGGGAATAAAACCCGGACGATTCAAACCATCACTTGGAGCACAACTCGATGATCAGATTGGTCTGCACCGGAATCGACACATCGTCATTCGAAGGAAGTCGATCGACCCGCCCCTCCGGCACACCAGCGTCAGACCGGGAAAGAAAATCGGGGACGTCACGACGATTCGACGCGAGCGAAGCATGAACGAGCTGGAGGCTCTTGGTGCGGTTCTTGATGCGAAGCAAATCACCGGCCTTGACCAGGTAGCTGGGAACGTCGACCCGCCGCCCGTTGATCGTGATGTGACCGTGCATCACCATCTGCCTGGCAGCTGCACGGGACGGGGCAAACCCGATCCGATGAACGATGTTGTCGAGACGACGCTCGAGGAGCGACATCAGCGACTCCCCAGTATTGCCCTTCCCCCGCTCGGCCCGGGCGAAATACGTCCGAAACTGCCGCTCCAGGACACCGTAATAATGCTTCACCTTCTGCTTTTCGCGGAGATGAAGGCCGTATTCGGTCGGCTTGCTGCGGCGCTTCTGGACCATGCCCGGAGGCGTCGGACGGCGCTCGAACGCGCACTTGCCCGTGTCACAGCGACTACCTTTGAGGAAAAGCTTGAGGCCGTCACGACGACAAAGGCGACAGACCGGCCCAGTGATGCGTCCCATGGATTCCCGATCGGAGTGCTAACCGACCGCTCTCGAGGTTATTCAGATAACGTGGTAATGCCGGCTTTTACCGGCTTGGACAGAAGTGGGATCAGACACGCCGCTTCTTCGGCGGGCGGCATCCGTTGTGGGGCAGCGGAGTGATGTCCTCGATGCTCTTGACGTTCATGCCAGCAGCCGTCAGCGCGGTGATCGCACTCTCGCGACCGCTGCCCGGGCCGCGAACTCGGACCTCAAGATCCTTGACGCCGAACTTCGAGGCCTTCTCGGCCGCCTGCTGCGCCGCACACTGACCCGCGAAGGGAGTGCCCTTGCGACTCCCCTTGAAGCCGCAGGTGCCACCACTTGCCCAACAGAGGGTATCCCCCTTGGTGTCGGTGATCGTCACCGTGGTGTTGTTGAAACTGGCAGTGATGTAGGCGATCCCCGCCGACACACTCT
>CAJAYZ010000523.1 GCA_903949225.1 uncultured Planctomycetaceae bacterium | reverse complement strand
TGGCGGGGATCGAGTCGATCGGCAGCCGCACCAACCGCGTCTACGACCGGCACTTCACTGGCGTGCTCATCAAGCACCTTGAAGCCTGGTGGCACCTCCGCCCCGATGCCTTTCGCCCGCCGGAGGGGCCGCGGCCGCGCACGCTCCACGGCTTCGACGATTGGTTCACCGCGCCGGCGATCGGCTTCCGCGACGCCCACGACTATTACCGCCACTCGAGCGCCGCTCCCTTCATCCCCGCGATCGACACGCCGACGACGATCATCACCTCCCGCGACGATCCGCTCGTCCCCTTCTGGATGTTTTCGAGCGACCGCGTCGCCTATCCCGACTGCGTGCGGCTTGTCGCCACCGATCATGGTGGCCATGTGGGATTTGTCGGGAAGAAGGGGCTCGATCCCGACTCTCGCTGGCTCGACTGGCGCGTCGTAGAGATCGTCACCGGGATGCCGGTGAGCGACGACGAGGCGCCGTGACGGGCGATGGTGGGGCGGTCAACTCTCGGCGCGGACTGACCGAGCGGCGGGGGCGGCGTTATATTCGTGACCGCCGGGGATCCAGTTGGCCCCAGGCGGACAGCGCCCCGGGGACTCTGCTCATGTGTCCGAGATCGTGTCGTGCCCTGCTTGCCGCGCTCATCGTCGGGATGGTGGCCGGCCTTTCACCGCTGTCCCTGTCGGCCGCGCCGATCGTCGCCGGCTTCGAACGATTTGGCCGCCATGCCGACGAGGCGATCGATCGGATCGAAGCGGGGCTCCTGCTCCTCGGCGAACTCGGCTGTGTCAATTGCCATCGGCCCGGGGACCGTGAAGCCCAGGTGAGCGCCAAGGCAGGGCCGATCCTCGACCGGGTCGGCGAGCGGATCGATCCGGCCTGGATCGCGACCTACCTCCGCGACCCCGCCGCGGCTCACCCCGGCACGACGATGCCCCAAGTGCTTGCGAATCTCGACGAGGGGGCGCGAGCGCTGACATCCCAGGCGATCGCCCACTATCTCGCTTCCACCGGGGAGTTTTCCCGGGGGGCTTTTCCGGGGGCCCAGGACGCCCGCCCGCGCGACGGGGTGCCGATCTACGACCGCGTCGGCTGCCGGGCCTGCCATGGCGATCGGCTCTCGACCGCGCCCCATCTCCCCGACCAACGCCCCCTCGGTGACCTTGCTGCCAAGTGGTCGCCTACCGCGCTCGACGCCTTCCTCCAAAATCCCCTCCATACGCGCCCGTCGAGCCGGATGCCCGCCTTCCCGCTCGACGACGGCGATCGTCGCCATCTCGTCGCTGCCCTCCTCCTCCCCGAAAGCCGGTGGGGGGGCGTGGCCGAGCAGACGGTGGCCTTCGAGGCGAAGTCGTGGAATCAGACCTTCGGCGCGCTCCCCGATTTCGCCGCGCTCGGGAAACCCGATCGCACAGGGCCGCTTCAAGGTTTTGATGTCGAAGGCTTTGCCGGCCGCAACGACGGCTTTTGTGTGCAGCTGTCAGGCTTTTTCCATGCCCCGGCGAAGGGGCGCTATCGCTTCGATCTGGCGAGCGACGACGGCAGCCGATTGCTCGTCGGCGGCGCGACGGTCATCGACAACGACGGCGTTCATCCGCACAGCTGGCGCTCGGGCGACATCGCGCTCGACGCCGGTATTCACAGAATAGGCGTCGAGTTCTTCGAAGCGGCCGGGCAGTGCACCCTCGAGCTCGACGTCGCCCCCCCAGGAGCCTCGCGCGAGTCGGCCCTCGCGTTTGTCACGCCGACGCGCGACGGAAAACCGGCCCGCACCTCCCGCCCTGTCCCGCCGCCGTTTGCGGTCGACGCGCGGCTCGTGGCCGAAGGGAAGCAGGCCTTTGTGACCCACGGCTGTGCTCACTGCCATCGCCTCGACGGCGCCGAGGCGGTTGCCTTGAAGGCCGTCGACCTACCGCAACTGAAAACGCTCGCCGGGAAGGCCGGCGCTGACAACGAAGCCGGATGTCTTGGCCAGACGCCCGCTGCGAAGGGATCGCCCCTCTACGGGCTCGACGACACGCAGCGCGAAGCGATCGGCGCGGCGCTCGCATTTCTTGCCTCTCCGGCCGCCGCGGAGGCACCGGCGCGCGAGCGGGCGATTTCCCGTTCGCTCACGAGCCTCAATTGCCTCGCCTGCCATGTCCGCGATGGGAAGGGGGGAGCGATCCCGGCGGTGGCCATCCTCGACGACGACGGCGAGCCGATCCTGAAAGATCCCGTGCGCGACGCCCTGTTCACCGGCCCGATCCCGGAGATGGGGGAGGAGGGACGGCTGCCACCGACGCTCGACGGCGTCGGCGACAAGCTGCGGCGCGAGTTTCTCGACGAGGTGTTGGCGAACGGGGGAGTCGATCGCCGGGCCACGATGCACACGCTGATGCCAAAGTGGCACGGCGACGTCGCCAAGCCCCTGGCGGCACGCCTGGCTGACGATCCGAAGACCGACATCCCGATCCCGGCGATCGCCGGCCACGCCGAAGCGGAGATTGTCGACAAGGGGCGTGATCTCGTCGGCTCGAAGGGGCTCGGCTGCATCAAGTGCCACGCCTTCGCTGGCGACCGCGGCCAGGGGCTCGGCGCCATCGACATGACGCGCTTTCCCAAGCGCCTCAGGCATGAGTGGTATCTGGCCTACGTGGAAAACCCACAACGCTTCCGCCCCGGCACGCGGATGCCTGCCGCCTGGCCGGAAGGAAAGGTTTTTTATCCCGACATCCTTTCCGGCGACGCCGGCAATCAGATCGAATCGGTGTGGCGGTATGTGTCGCTTGCCAAGCCGCGGCCCCCGGTCGGCCTGGGGAACGATCCGATCGAACTTATCGCCACCGACAAGCCGGTGATCTATCGCAACTTCATCGAAGGGGCCGGCCCGCGCGCCATCGGCATCGGCTTTCCGGAACGGGTCAACATCGCTTGGGACGCCGAGGCGTTTCGCTTGGCGCTCGCTTGGAAGGGATCGTTCATCGATGCCCGTCGCCACTGGAGCGGCCGCGGTGAAGGCTTTCAGCCGCCGATGGGAGATGCCGTCTTCAGCCCAGACGCAGGCCCTTGCGTGGCGATCCTCCCCGCGATCGACGCCCCTTGGCCGGCTGAGCCAGTGCGAAAGCGTGGTGGACGGTTCGGCGGCTACGCGCTCGATGACAAGGGGCGGCCGACGTTTCGCTGGTCGCTGCCCGCTGAAAAAATCGCCGTCCGCGAAACGATCGGCGGCGACTCCGTCGGCAACCCGCTCCTGAAGCGTGCCGTGACGGTCGAACGGAATGCAGGTGCGCTCGATGGCCTCGTCTTCCGTGCCGCCGTCGCCGATTCGATCGAGGCGGAGGCCGATGGCTGGTGGCGCGTCGCCGGATTTTGGCGCGTGCGCGTGCTTGGGTCGGGCGTCGGGCCGGCCACGGTCGTGACGATCGACGGCAAAAAAGAACTGCGCTATTCCGTGAAGCCCGCCGCCCAGGCCCCTGTCACCTTTCAGGAGGAACTCTCATGGTGATTTTTGAGTTGCGCCGCGTCGCGATGCGACGGGGCGGGGCGTTCATGGGCTATGCCTGCTTGGCCATGTTCCTGTCGATCATCGCCGCGGCCCCTGCGCGCGCCGCCGAGCCCCTCAAGAAGCCGACTGAGGCTGACTTTTACAAAATCGAACAACTCAACATCCCGCCGAGTGCGTTTCTCGAGGTGGGAGCGCTTGAATGGCTGCCCGATAATAAGATCGCCGTCGCCAGCCGGCGGGGGGAGATCTGGATCGTCAGCGATCCTGCGGGTAAGGCGCCGACCTGGACTCGCTTCGCCCACGGGCTCCACGAGGTGCTGGGCCTGGCCTGGAAGGATGGCTGGCTCTATGCGACGCAGCGGCCGGAGGTGAGCCGGCTCAAGGACACCGACGGCGACGGCGAGGCGGATGAAATCGAGACCGTCGCCGACGGCTGGGGGGTGTCGGGCGACTACCACGAATACGCGTTCGGATCGAAGTTCGATGCCGAGGGGAATCTGTGGATCGTTCTCTGCCTGACGGGGAGCTTTTCGAGCGAAGTGCCTTTTCGCGGCTGGGCGATGCGCGTCACCCCCGACGGCCGCACGATCCCCACCACCTCCGGTGTCCGATCCCCCGGCGGGATTGGCTTCGACTGCTCCGGCAAGGTCCTCTAC
>CAJAYZ010000522.1 GCA_903949225.1 uncultured Planctomycetaceae bacterium | reverse complement strand
CCATCGCCGTCGGTCCATGGCACTTCACGCAATTCGCCTTGTCGCCATAGAACAGTTCACGCCCCTTGGCGATCGACGCCACCATGTCGATGTCCGCCGGCATCTCGGGCACCGGAATCAGCGCGTCGGCAGCCGCCTTCCATTTCTCGGCGACGGGTGCGACGACCTCACCCACGAGGAACTCGCGGGTTTCAGGCAGTTTGCCCTGCGCATCGTCGTCGAGTTCGAAGTAGGCCCGCATCAGGCCGAGTTCCGTTTCGCCGCGGATCGAGAGATATTTGACGTATTCGACGAGGGCATCGATCTGGGTCTCGCTCAACAGCGCGAAAGACGGCATCGACGTGCCCGGGATCCCGTTCTTGAGGATCCGCGTCATGTCGGCGTGGGTCGGCTTGTCGGCCCGCTCGGTGCTCTTGAACTTGTAGATCCCAGGGCGGTAGTCGCGGGGGTAAGGATTGAGGAAGGCCGCGGTCGGCCCGAGTGCGTCTCCGGTGACGCCGTGGCAGTGAGCGCAGTGCTCGCGGTAAAGTCCGTTTTTCCGACCGACGATGTCACTACGGACAGGGCCGGCGGCGAGGCGGAGCTTTGCCTCGTCGAGGCCTGTCTCCGGCAGGGCCACCGGGTCGTCCGGCGTGCCGAACATGGCTGTCATCAACGTCGCCACCTGACGCTCTTGGTCAGGCGTCAGCTTTTGTTTCGTCGCTTCGACCATGTTGAGGCGGAACCAAGCCGGGGGCGTGGCCCCGCAGCCGGTGCTCCCGAGCACGACCAGAAGTGCCAGAACGATCTTGACGCTCCACGCCAGGCGCTGGCCCTCGGCATGTCGGAAGTCGGTGCAAGTGGTGGGATTCATGGCTGTGGAATGGAGGGGGCGGAAGATGGGATCAGCCACCGAGAGCGGCAGCAGGCACCTCGAGCGTGCCGATGTCCTTGACCTCGTCAGCTTCGATCTTGACCTGGAATCGACCCTTCGGGGTCCACTTGAGATCAGGCTTCGCAAGGCCAAGCGCGCCGTTGGGGCCCGTCGACCTTTCATGCCAGACCTGGAACTCGAGCGTTTCCCCTGCCGGAAGGTCGGGGATCGTGAACGAACCGTCGGCGGCGCTGACCCCAACGTAGCCGTCCTTGCGGAAGACAGCATAGGCCTTCATCCAGGGATGGATGTTGCAGGTCACCATCGTCGGCATGCCGGTCTCGGCTTCGGGCTTGAAGAGCGTGCCATCACCGGCGGGAATCAATTGGTTGAAGCTCGTCCCGGCGATGTTCGTGTTGTGGCCCACCGGGTCGCTGTTGTGGACGTCGATGGCTTGGCCAACCCGGGCCGCAAACACCGGCGTGATGAACTCGCACTGCTTTTGGTCAAACACCAAGGGCTTCTCTGGCGGCGCGGCGTCTTTCACACGGCTCGACTTCCGAACAAAAAGCACCACGTTTGCCAGACCCTTCGAGGACGCGTCCACAAGGAGAGAGCGATCGAGGAGTTTGACACCATCCTTCGAGCAGACCTCGGTGTCCTTGTCGACCGCCAGAGCCTTGGCTTCGGCCGGAGTTCCTGCGAACACGAACCGTCCCTTGAGGGTTCCCCAGCCAGTACCGGTGGCCTCTGCCTCGGTGCCGGTTTCGGCTGCCGCGCCGGTTGAAGCCATCAGCGCCGTGCGGACTCGCGCGACAGCATCCGCATCGGCGGCAGGTTGCCCGATACGGCCGTCAACGCAGCCGGAGCCGAGGGACACGAGCGCTAGAGCAACTCCCAGACGGGCCATGATGCCACGGGCGCGATAGACGCCGGTGCCCTCATTGGCCTGAGCCGAGGGCTCACT
>CAJAYZ010000521.1 GCA_903949225.1 uncultured Planctomycetaceae bacterium | reverse complement strand
GCTTCGACCTGAATCGCTTCGACGATTTCTTCTTCCCGGCCATGACGATTCTCTCTCGCTTCACCAATTACTGTACGTGCGTTCATCTCCTAGCATAGCCACGCGGGCGACGGACAAAAACGTTCGGTCGCAATCACTTGTCGACGGCCGTGTGAGCGAAACGGTGCCGGGCGGCGGGAACGAGAAGACCGACCGGATCGAACGGGGCGAGACGGTCGCGGAGCCGGTCGGGAAGCGCTTCGCCTCCGGCAACGAGGTCGGCCCGCGCCGCCGAGAGGGCCGCCCGCAGCGGCGCGTGGCGTGCGGCGAGGAATCCCTGCGACGTCGTCGTCTCCCCCTGGCCATATCCCCGTTCCGCCTGCACCGTGGCGAGGAAGAAGAGCGTGCTCGCCAGGCGGAAGCGGTCGAAGTCGGGGAGGACCGCATAGCAAGCGCTCACGAGCTGATCGATCCAGGTGACCTCGTCGACCACGGCCTCGCCGTAGGCCTGCCAGCCGACCTCGTCGAACGACTCGGCAAGCAGCAGATCGGCGAGGCGCTGCACCCCTGAGAGGGCGTGCGCGATCCCGGTGCTATGGAGCGGATCGACAAAGCCGGCCGTGGTGGGGAGCATGGCAAAGCCTTCCCCGGAGGCCCGCGACCAGAGTCGGCTCATCCGCGGGACGAGCCCCAGTGGCCGCACCGCCCGACTCCCATCGAAGAGCTCGGCCAGCGACGGATAGGCCGACACCATGCTCCGCCAGGCCTCGTCGAGTGAGCAGGATTCGCCGCTCATCCATCGCCGACAGACGTCTGTCGGCTGCACGAAGCCGACGCTCGCAAGATCGTCGCGGAACCGCAGAATCCACATCCAGCCACCGTCGATGCAGTGGTGTTGCGCGGCGTCGTCCGAACGGAAGGGGGAGGTGGTCGAGAAATTGCCCGTCGCCTCCTGGAGACGGTCCCACGAACCGACCCCGCGGAAGTGACCGTAGACTGCGCCACAGCGAGTCAGGAGGGTGTCATCGAGGGCTTTGATCCCCAGCACCGACGCCAGTGCCCCTCCGCCTCCGGTGGCATCGATGAGGAACGGGGCCTTCACGCACTCCTGTGCTCCGGACTGGCCTTCGCTGGAGTCGGCGAAGCGCACGCTCCATCCCCTCTCTCGACGCTCAATCTCGACGACTTCGCATCCTTCCCGCACGATCGCCCCCGCCCGCGCTGCGGAAGCGCAGAAAAACGTGTCGACATCAGCGCGGAGCCAATGGGTGTCGCTGCCGGCATCGGTGGCACTGGCAGCGACGAGGAGCGAGGCGGCGTGATCGGGCGTGTCGCGGAAAGCCTCCCCCGGCCGATGGTGGAAGTAAGAAAATCCCCGCTTCTTCCCACATCCGAGTTGCGGATACGTCGCCTGCCACGATCCCCACCGGGTTAGCGGAGCAAGCTCCGGGAGCCGGTGCCGGGCCGCCAGATCGGCAAGGATCAGATCCGCTGCCGGAGTGCTCGACTCGCCGATCGCAAACCGCGGATGGCGCCCCCGATCGACGATGAAGACGCGCATCCCGCGGGCGGCAAGAATCCATCCGAGCAGGCTGCCTGAAAAACTGCTGCCGAGAATCAGGGCGTCACAGTCCATGCCGGCACCCGCAGTCGAGAGGGGAGGGGGGAAGCAGCGCGCGGGCCCGATGCATCTGCTCGATTCGCGCCCGCCGCGCGGCCCGACATTTGCCGCAGTGGCCGGCCATGCGGTCCCAATCCCACAGATCGAGCGTCACCAGGCAATCCGCCGGGACGGCCGACAGCGATCCGGCAAGGGCCGCCTCGGCAGCCCCCGCCGTCACTGGCACGAAGGATCCG
>CAJAYZ010000520.1 GCA_903949225.1 uncultured Planctomycetaceae bacterium | reverse complement strand
TGGCGCTGGGCGGTCTGCTGCTGACGGGCCTGTGCTGGCACGGTTCGCTCCGTGCCGACCTGGATCGATTGCGGTTGGTTCGCCTGCGGTTGGACCGCTGCTGGGGCGATCGGAGCCGTCGCCCCGCCGGCGAAGGTGCGGGTGCGGGCCACGACTTCGAAGAGGAACTCGTGGATCTCGATTTGGCGCCTGGCCTCCGCGAGATCCCGGCCCCAGGTGTAGAGGCCATGGCCGGACAGGAGGAATCCGTGGAATGGCGGACGCTTCGGATCGCTCCAGCCGGCGGCCTGGAAGCGGGCCCGGATCTGGGCGGCGAGCTCCTCCATGTCTTGGGCGTTGGCGAAGATCGGCACCTCCTCGAAGGTGTCGTGGGTGACGATGCCGTCGAGCCCTTTGAGCATCTCGTAGCCTTCGATCCGCACGGCGCCCTGAGGCAGGTCGGCGCGGGAGAGGATCGTCGACCACACCGAGTGGGTGTGGAGGACCGCGCCGACGGAGGGGACGAGTTCGGCGATCAGGCAATGGAGGAGGGTTTCGGCGGAGGACTTTTTTCCCGAGCCGTCGCACGGTGCCCCGGCGGCGTTGACCCGGACGAAGTCGTCACGGCCGAGGGCCGACTTGTCCTTGCCGCTGACGGTGATCGTTAATTCGAGCGGGGAGCGGGTGGAGACGACGCTGTAGTTGCTGCTCGTTCCCAGCGACCAGCCACGGCCGTGGAACTCCCGGCCGACGGACCGGAGTTGGTCGATGGCGTCGAGGGACGAGTCGAACGGTGGCGGGGGAAGCGTCGATGACGGCATGGTGATCTCTCACAAGGGGGAAGCCTGCACTTTAGGGGACCTGGCGGGCGGTGACAATTCGCC
Organism: uncultured Planctomycetaceae bacterium; assembly: GCA_903949225.1. Lineage (GTDB taxonomy): Bacteria > Planctomycetota > Planctomycetia > Pirellulales > UBA1268 > QWOP01. The sequence goes on along the minus strand of CAJAYZ010000520.1, from coordinate 9,497 downwards.
CCCGTCACCGCCGGAAGTCCCGCCTGGCCCAGCGGCTCAGTCCCTGGACGGTCGATGACCGCCCGAGAGGTGGAGCCCGTCGATCCGGATGTCGAGCGCCGGGGCCCCCCACGAATCGAACCCCACGCCGATCCTCGTCACCTCCTCGATCGCCTCCCCCGACCGCAGCCAGCCGTCTCCCCCGGCGATCGGCACCTCGACCCGCAGCCAGCCCTCGCGCGACTCGGTCGAGGCAGGAGCGGCGAGGAGGTCGCGCTGCGGACGGAGATGGGCCGTCCGGCCTCGGCCATCGACGAGCGTGATGACGGGATTGCCATCCTGCCAGGCCGGGACATTCGGATTGCGGGCGGCCAACCAGGCGACGACGCGGTCTCCCCCACCGAGCCGGTGCGGCTCCCCCTGGAGATCGTGAAGGAGCGTCACCCGCCCGCCGCTGTAGGGATCGACGACAGCCCGCAGCGCGCCTGCGCCAACGAGGCGCATGGTGCGGTCGATCGAGAAGGCCACCGTCGAGCCGGGGTCCTCGGCGCTCCAGCCCACGGCCTCGGCGGTGTCGGCGGGCCATTCCGTGCCGACCTCCGGGGCGTCATCGACGACGTAGAGATCGCGCCAGGTAAGCGAGGACCGGCCCGCGGCCGTCACCGTCAGGGCGACGCGGTGGAAGCCGGGAGCCGGGAACGACGCCTCGAGGATCGCGGCATCGGGGAAAGGCGCGTCGTCGATCTGCCAGCGGCAGGCAAGCGCGGCGCCGGACGGGGAGCGGCTGGCGCCGGCGTCGAACCGTCCAGGCTGCCCGGCGCGGAGGCTCGTCGGGCCGGCAACCACCGCCTCCGGGGCTCGGGCGCCGGCGGCGGGAGTGTGGATCCTCAAGCCGCGGACGTCGCCGGCGTCGTGGATATCGGCGACGGCGTTGCCGGCGAAGCGGTTGCCGGCCAGATCGAGCATGTCGGCGTGGTGGAGATAGATCCCCCAGCGGTTCCCCTCGAGGACATTCGCCTCGGCGATCCAATGGAAGGCCTTCCAGCCCGGTCCTGCTTGATCGAGGTCACCGATGGCGGCGATGCCGGCGCCGTGGTTGTCGCGGCAGATGTTACCGCGGAGGACGGTGTGGCTCGACGGCCCGAACATGAAGACGATGCCGGCATGGCCGCCGTCGGGGAGATGGGGGGAATTGTGCGGGCCATCGGGGCGGCCGTTGCCGCAGGCCTCGTTCTCCACGAGCTCGTTCTGATCGGAGGCGCCGAGCCAGAAGCCGTAGCTGCCGCCGTTGGCCTTGTTGCGGATCCACCGGTTCCGCGGCGCCCAGGCTTCGATGCAGTTGTTGTTGGCGTGCGAGCAGTCGTTCCCTTCGAAGACGTTCCCGGTGCTCACCCATCCGTTCAACACGCGGATGAAGATGCCGTCGCCGCCGTGCGTGCAGTCGTTGCCGGTGAACCGGTTATCGTCGGAGCCGCTCTCGATGAGGATTCCGGTGGAGTCGCGGGCGTGGACCTCGCCGGGGTCGATGCGGATGCCGTGAGAGAGCGTGTTGTCGCGGATCGGGTTGCGGCACGACGTCCAGAGGGAGAGGCAGGTGTTGGAGGCGTGGGAGAAGTTGTTTCCAACCAAGTCGTTGTCGCTCGAGTTCACGAGGACGCACCCATCCCACACCCGGTTGGCCCGATTGCCTTTGAGCGTGCTGTGCCCCACCTGCTCCAAGAGGATTCCGCCGCGACGGCCGTTCTCCCCCCAGCCGAAGCGGGGATCGTGGAAGTTGTCGGAAAAGTCACATCCCTCCACCGTCCAGCCCTCGGCCTGGCTGACATGGAGCCCGCGCTCGAAGCCGCGGGCGCGGACGTTCTTGAGCGTCACCCCCGAGACCCCCTCGGCGCGGACGGCCGTGCCGGTGAACGTCTTCGGATCGCCCGCCTCCGCCCCCACGAGGAGCGCCCCGCGGCCGTCGATGGTGATGCCGGAGGCCTTCACGACGATCGCCCCGTAGGGCTTGTCAGGATCGAGGACGGTGTCGGAGGAGATCTCGAGAACGGGCCGCTCGGCAGCGGCCGCAGCGGGGGCGAGAAGCAGCAGCGGAGCGATGATGGCGGAGAGGAGTTTCACCCTTGGCATCCACTTGAAAACGATCAGAGGTAGGGGGAGAAGAGCCTGGCGATGCCGTCGCGGAGGCGAACCGGCAGACTCCGGCCGTCGACTTCGTCGAGCGTGATCGGCCGCGACCGCGCGATGACCCCGGCGATATGGCGGCCGAGGGTGGCGCAGAGTTCGCGGTCGTAGGTTTCGACATTGAACTCGAAGTTCAGCCGCAGGCTGCGCTCGTCCCAATTGCCGCTGCCGAACATCGCCCAGGCGTCGTCGATGACCAGCAGTTTCGTGTGGTCGAACGGGGGAGGCGAGAGCCAGACATGGCAGCCCCGGCCGAGCACCTGCCAGAGCATCGAGGTGGTCGCCCAGCCGACGAGCGAGAGATTGTTCTTGCCGGGGATGACGATGTCGACCTCGACGCCGCGCATCGCCGCCACGTCGAGTGCCTGGCAGACGGCGGCGTCGGGGAGGAAGTACGGCGTCATGATCCGCACCGACTTCTGCGCTGCCGCCAGCGCCGCCACGATCACCAGTCGGATTCGGCCCACGTCCGGATCGTCGGGGCCGAAGCGGATCCCGCGCGCTGGCATCGTGCCCGCGGGGGCCAGATGCGGCCTCCACGCGGCATCGGCCTCCTCTTCTCCATCGAGGGATTCGCCGGCGGCGAATTGCCAGTCCTCCGCGAACACCTCGAGGAGCTGGGCGACGACCGGGCCCCGAAGGCGGAAGTGCATGTCGCGGACGGGGTGCTTCGGGGCGTGGGCGAGACAGCAGCCGTCGCGGACGTTGAGCCCGCCAGTGAAGCCGACTTCGCCGTCGACCACGAGGATCTTCCGGTGGTTGCGGAGGTTCGCGTAGGGGAAATAGAAGGGGACGCCCGTGGGGAGGAACAGCGCCACCGGCACCCCGGCCTCCGCGAGCGGACCCGTGATCGGGGGACGGGAATAGGTGGCTCCAATGCCGTCGACGAGAACGCGCACGGCGACGCCGCGGCGGACCGCGGCGGCGAGCGCGTCGACGAACATCCGGCCGGTCGGGTCGTTGTCGAAGATGTAGGACGCCAGGCCGATGCTCCTCTGGGCACTGCCGATGGCGGCGAGCATCGCGGGGTAGGCGGCGTCTCCGCCTTCGAGCGGCTCGATGGAGTTGCCATCGGTGAGGGGGCGCTGCGTGACCTTCTCGACGAGCACGGCAAGGGAGCGAAGCGGCGATTCCGGCGGCCCGATCGCCGCGGCGAGACGGTCTGGCCCGGCCGCTGCGCCGTCGATCTCAAGCTCGACGCGAGCGGTGCCGGCGCGGAGCCTGTTGGCCCGCGAACGGATCCGGTTGACGCCGAGGAGCGTGTAGGCGATCGCTCCGAACACCGGCGAGAACCAGATCAGGCCGACCCACCCGATCGTCGAGCGCGTGTCGCGCTTCGTGAGGATGGCATGGGCCGAGAGGACGAGGTCGATGACCAGGATCGCAACGGTCAGAAGGTGTGGCCAGAGGTGGATCCACCAGAGAAAGAGCTGTTCGAGGAGATTTTCCATGCGTGGCTCGGCGTAGGGCTTTTATCGGCAGCGACGAGGAGCGTGTTCTCCGCCTCCGGTGGCGATGTGCCGGATGGGCGAAAGCCATGCCTTGCCCGGTCGACCGCAGGTCAATCCTTGGGATCGGCCCCGCGGCGAATCCCCTTCATCCCAGTGGCGTCGGGTGCGAGGGTCTTGTAGTAGTCGTCGAGCGGATAGCAGCCGCTGCGGAGCCCGCGACGGGGGGCGGTCGTGCAGTCGCTGAAGGTCCGGCAGATCTGGCGCGGCCGCAGGCCGCGGCCGGCGAGGGTATCGGCGGGGAGCTCCGGATAGGAGAGCACCATCCTGCCGAGGCCGACGCCGTCGATCCAGCCGCTGCGGACGACGGCCTGGGCTGCCTGGGGGAGCCAGTCCTGGAGATAGGTGTAGGCCGATCCGATCATCACCGCGCCGGGAACGGCGGCCTTCGCCTGCCGGGCAGCATCGATCTGCCGCCAGACGCCGACGAGCGGATCCTCCGGGGGGGCGTAGCCGTCGCTGGGAGGATAAGCCGCCGGTCGAGAGACATGCGGGGCGGCGTACGGACAGCCGGCGGTGAGGTTGAATGCCGCCACGCCCATGCCGTGAAGGCGCGCGAGGAGACGGATCGGTTCCTCGAGATCGATCCTCGCCGGATCGTTGCCATCGACACCAAAGCCGCAGTCGTACGGGATGTTCTCCTCCCGCGGCCACGGCTCCCCCCGGCCATCGACCGAGTGCCAGGGAAGCGTGTCGAAGAGCGAGAGCCGAACGCCGATGAGGAGATCGGGGCAGGCTTCGCGGACCCTGCCGACGAGTTCGGTGAGAAGCCTCGTCCGGCCGTCGAAATCGCCGCCGTAGCGGCCGTCGCGGCGGCGCGCGGCAAGGAACTCGTGGACGAGATAGCCGTGGCAGGCCTTGAGATCGACCATGTCGAAGCCGGCGGCGGCGGCGAGCCGGGCGGCCGCGACATAGGCGCCGATGAGATCCTCGACCTCGGCATCGGTGATGACACAGGCCGGATCGGGCGGCGTGCCGTGGCGGGCATCGAGGAGGGGATGATGAAACGCGATCCGCGGCCGGCGCGGGCCAGCCGTAGGCTGCGAGAAGCGTCCGGAGTGGGTCAGCTGCAGGGCGACGATAAAATCGGAGTCCGAGCCGTGGGCTTCACGGTGGGCCGATCGAACGGTGTCGACGAGGAGTCGGAATCCCCCCTCCCCCAGCGTCGGGCTGAGGAGTTGCCGGGGATTGGCACGGCCATCGGCGACCACGGCCACCGCCTCTCCCCCCCAGACGAGCTTGGCTCCACTGATTCCGAAGTGGCGCCAGCGACGCAGCAGCGTGTCGGTGGGGCCCCCGTCTGTGGTTGCGTCCCAGCCCTCCATCGGATGGATGCACCAGCGGTTGCCGATGGTGCGAGTGCCGATTGTGAGAGGCATCGCCATCGGCGAGCCCTCCGCCGCCGACAGGATCGCGTCGTCGAGTGGCAGCGCTGTTCCAAGCGCCGCCAGATGGGTCCGCAGTGCGGCGGCGGATCGGAAGCGGGCAATGCGGGGGAACATCGGGGACGGCGGCCTGCCTCGGGGAACGCCGGCGTGGAGCTTCGGCCTATTCACGATACGCCCCGGGCCCCGGATCTCCCAGCCCCGCGCGCCCGGACTGGAGTGCCCTGAGTCCCACGCCCGTGCTTGGGTGGTTGTCGAGGGGTCGGGGGGGTGGTAGTTTTCGCGGGATTCCTGCCGCTTCCCGCCCTCGTGACGGGATCGGCTTCGAGATCCCTGAGGGTGTCCCGTTGAAGCGCGCGATCGTCACCGGGATCACCGGACAGGATGGCTCCTATCTGGCGGAGTTCCTCATCGCCAAGGGCTATGAAGTTCACGGCGTCGTGCGGCGTTCGAGTGCGGCCGGGGCCCAGCGCCTCGAGCACCTCCGCCGTGAGACCCTCGGCCCCGCGCCGCGGCTGGTTCTCCACGACGGCGACATGGCCGACGGAAGTGGCCTGGCGAGGATCGTCCGCGAGGTTCGCCCTGCGGAGGTCTACAACCTCGCCGCGCAGAGCCATGTCGGGGTGAGCTTCGACCAGCCCACCTACACCGCCGATGTCACGGCCGTGGGGGCGCTTCGGCTCCTCGAGGCGATCCGCGACCAACAGCATGCCACCGGCGAAGAGATCCGCTTCTACCAGGCCTCGAGTTCCGAGCTGTACGGCCGGGTGGCGGCGACGCCCCAAGACGAATCGACCCCGTTCCACCCCCGGTCGCCCTACGGCGTGGCCAAGCTCTACGCCCACTGGATCACGATCAACTACCGCGAGAGCTACGGCCTGTTCTGCTGCTGTGGGATCCTCTTCAACCACGAGAGTCCGCGGCGCGGCGAGTCGTTCGTGACGAGGAAGATCACGCGGGCCGCGACGCGGATCAAGGTCGGCCTCCAAGAGAAGCTGCGGCTGGGCAATCTCGAAGCCCGACGCGACTGGGGATTCGCCGGGGATTATGTCGAGGCGATGTGGCTGATGCTCCAACAGCCGACGCCATCGGAGTACGTGATCGCCACCGACGAGACGCACTCCGTGCGGGAGTTCTGCGAGCACGCCTTCGCCCGCCTCGGCCTCGACTATCGCGACCACGTCGAAGTCGATCCGCGTAACTTCCGCCCTGCCGAAGTCGATCTCCTCCGCGGTTGTTCGGCGAAGGCGCGGCGTGAGCTCGGCTGGACTCCGCGCGTGAACTTCGAGCGACTCGTGGCGATGATGATCGATGAGGATCTGCGGATCGCCGAAACCGAACGCGACCACCCCCACCGGGCTTCGACCTGAGGACGTTTCCATGGCAGGCCCCGACAGCGCGGCCGTGCCGACTCCCGGCACCGTGCCGCAGCGCCGGTCGATCGAAGGGATCTCGGCGGTGCTCCTCCCCGTCGACGCTGCTGGCGGCATCGACTGGGGGGCGTTTGCAGCGCATGTTGCCCGCACGGTGGCCGCGGGGATCGTGCCGGCGGTGAACATGGACACCGGCTACGTTCATTGCCTTGACAGCGAGTCACGGCGGAAGGTTCTCGGAGTGGCCCGGGAGGTGATCGGGCCGGCCGTGGCCGGCGATCTCGTCGCCGGTGCTTGTGTCGTCGACGAAGCGGGCAAACCGTTCGACGAGCGCGGCTATCTGGCGGAGTGCGAGCCGATCCTCGCCGCCGGCGCGACGCCCGTCCTCTTCCCCTCCCATGGGCTCAATGCCGGCAGCGAGGCCGACACTCTGGCGCGGATCGACACCCTGGCCGCCCGCCTCCCCTCTTTCATCGGTTTCGAGCTCTCCACGGCATTTCATCCCGCGGGGCGGATTCTCTCCCTCGCGGCGTGGCGCGACCTCCTCCACATTCCCAACTGCCGCGGCGCGAAGCATTCGTCGCTGTCGCGCAGGCTCGAGTGGGAGCGGCTCGCGATCCGTGATCGGGAGCGGCCTGCGTTCCGGGTCTACACGGGCAACGATCTCGCCATCGACATGGTGCGCAGTGGGAGCGATTGGCTCCTCGGCCTGTCGACGGCTGCGCCAGCCGAGTTCGCCAGGCGCGATGCCTGGCTGCTCGCGGGCGACCTTCGCGCGGTCGAACTCGACGACGCCCTCCAGGCCCTCGGCAGCTTCACCTTCCGGACGCCGGTGCCTGCCTACAAGCATTCGATGGCGCAGGTTCTCAAAAGCCGGGGCTGGATCGAATGCGACGATCCCTTTCCCGGGTGTGCCCGCCGCCCCGACAGCGATCGGGAGATCCTCTCGACGATCCTCGAGCGGATCGACGCTGCGGCCGGGGCGTGAAGGGAACGAGCGGCCGCGGTGAGTCGCGCCGCGGTCGGGCTGATCGGGAGCGACTCGATTAGGGCGGGCACGACGGGCGTCGTTGCGCAAAGTGATCGATCGCTTGCGCATTCCGAACAGCCGAGGGTGTCAATCACGACAGGGGCGGCCCTCGTCCTAGATTTCAGCGTGCGGGGCTGTAGAACGGGAACTTCCTTCTTCGCTCTCCGGGATCCTCCGATGACGCCTCGATCTGCCTTGGGTGTTCTTGAGCGTGGCGTGAGTGTGACGCCAGCCATCGCGGTCTGTCGCCACCTCCCCCCGTTGAGACGCATCGTCACCACGCTGCTCTTTTTCGGGGTCGTGGGCGCGGTCGCGTCACGGGCGACGGCCCAGACAACGACGCTCTCCGGCACGACGACGGGCAACGTTTCAATCGATGCGTCGAGTAGCACGCCGTTGATCGTTGGAAACAGCGTCCTCACCGGAACGGCGAACTTCTTCTACAGCCCAGAGGTCGGCGCCACCGGGACAATGACGAGCAACCTCTCTGGCACCGGCGCCCTCCGGTTCAGCAGTCCCGCAACGCTCGTCATTGAAGGGACGAACACCTATTCGGGGGGCACGAGCGTCGTCGACGGTGGGGTGATCGAGGTCACGACAGGCGGTTCGATCAGCCACTCGTTGAGTGATCTTCGGGTCGGCGTCGATGGCGGACCTGGCTCCTTCACCCTCTCCGGCGGGAGCGTGGGGGTCCGCGATGCCTCGATCGGGTCGGGGCAGGGTGTGACCAGCTTTTTGACAGTCACTTCGGGGACGTGGACAGGGAGTGGTGCGCTGACGGTCGCGTCCGCAGGGGCCACCAGTGTCTTTCAATTGGACGGCGGGAGTTTCAGTTCACTCTCGTCGACCATCGGCACAGGCGTGTCGGATATGACAAGCGACGTGAGCAACGGCAGTGCCCGCATCAACGGCGGCACGTGGACGACCACGAATGGCCTCGTCCTCGGCACGGCAGGAGGGACCGGCTCGCTCACCCTCGCCGGCGGCGCCGTGAGCAGTGGCTCGGGAACGATCGGCGATGATCTCGGCAGTACGGGCTCTGCGGATGTCACCGGGGGCACGTGGACCAACAGTGGGGATCTCACCGTTGGCGGCGCCGGCTCCGGCACGCTCTCGATGAGCGGAGCGGGGACCGTCATCGTCGGGGGCACGCTTTTTCGCGGCACGGGGGGCACGATCAATCTTTCTTCCGGCGGCACGCTCCAGATCGGAAACGGTGGCAATTCGGGCGTCCTCGGCAACGACCTCACCAACGACGGCACGCTCGTCTTCAACCGCTCGGGAACCTCCGACCACAGCCACGTGATCGACGGCAGTGGTGCGGTCGTCAAGCAGGGGACGGGCACGCTCGTCCTGTCGGCCGCAAACGGCTGGGCCGGCAGCACCTCCCTCGATGGCGGTGTCCTCGAGCTCGGGAATACCGCTGCCCTCGGGTCGACCTCCTCGATCTCGTTCGGCGGCGGCGCGCTCCGATTCACGAGCAGCAATACGAACGACTACTCCGATCGCTTCAACCGTTCCGGCAACCAGCAGTTCAAGCTCGACACCAACAACGAGACAGTGACGCTCGGCACCGCCATCGTGGGAATCGGCAGCACGCTCGAGAAGCTCGGGGGGGGCACGCTCATCCTCGGGGAGGACAACCTGTACGACGGCACGACGACCGTGACCAGCGGCACGCTCCAAATCGGCGCCGGTGGGGCCACCGGCTCGATTGCCGGCAACCTCCTCAACAACGCCACCGTCGCCTTCAACCGCTCCGAAGCCTTGACCTACAGCCGGTTGATCTCCGGCTCCGGCACGCTTGTCAACGAAGGCCCGGGAACGGTGACGCTCACGGGGACGAACACGTTCACCGGCAACACGGTCCTCCAGTCCGGCACGCTCTCCCTGGGGAGTGCCGGTGCCCTTGGGTCGAGCGGGACGATCTCGTTCACTGGTGGCGCGCTCCAGTTCACTTCGGCCAACAACATCGATTACTCCGGTCGCTTCAGCACCGCGGCCCCCCAGGCTTACAAGCTCGACACCAACGGCCAGAACG
>CAJAYZ010000519.1 GCA_903949225.1 uncultured Planctomycetaceae bacterium | reverse complement strand
CGCCGAAGGGGGAAGGATCGTCCTCATGGCGGGGCGCGACGCGCGGACGCCGTTTCCCGTCGGGCCGTTCTACGTCAAGGAATGCCGGATGGTCGGGTTTGCGATGTTCAAGGCCGATTGGCGGCTCCAGGCCGCGGCGGCGCTCGACATCAACCGCTGGATGGCGGCGGGACGCTTGCGGGTGCCGATCGCCCGCGTGCTGCCGCTCGACCAGTCGTCGCTGGCCCACGCGCTTCAGGAAGCGTCGACCGTAGCGAGGACCGGCGTCCTCGACGGCAAGCTCGTCATCGAGCCCTGACACTCGTGCGACATGAAATCCGGACAGCGAGGGAGGGGCGATGAGGCATCGATCGGGAGATGATCGCCCGCCCACGGCCCGCCGGCGATGGTTGGTCACGGTAGTCGCCGCCGCCGCAGCCCCCTGGGGCGTGGCGTCCTCGATGTCGGCTTCCGGGCAGGCGCCGAAGCCGCCGGCGATCAAGTCACCGGGCGGGATTCGCACCGGGATCTTCGGCCTCGAGGCGAAGGGAAACCGCTTCGTCTACGTCTTCGACCGCTCGGCGAGCATGGCGGAGCCGGCTGGTCGGCCGCTGGCCGCGGCGAAGCAGGAGTTGATCCGGAGCATCGACGAACTCGGCGACGTGCAGCAGTTCTACGTCATCTTCTACAACGACCGTCTCCACGTCTTCTCCCCGGCCGGGAGCCGGGGACGGCTCGTCTTCGCCACCGAGGAGAATCGGCGCGCGGCCCGGAGGTTTGTCGAGGGAGTGCGGGCCGACGGCGGAACCCGGCACGCGGAAGCCCTCGCTGCGGCCTTCCGGCTCGCCCCGGACGTGGTCTTCCTCCTCACCGACGCCGACGCGAAGGACGATCTCACCGACGCCGAACTCGAACGGCTTTCCCGGCTCGGCAGCGGGAGCCGCTGCATGGTCGTGCAGTTCGGCGATGAGTCGCGTCGCAGTCCTCTGCTCGCCGAACTCGCCGCCCGGTGTGGCGGTGCCTACCGGATCCTGAACCTCGAAGGCGAGCCTGCTGCCGGCGAGCCAGTTGCCCGCGAGCCAGCCGAAGCCGCCGATGAGGCCGACACCGAGGATCAGTTGGGCCGATAGCCCTTGTTGAAGCCTTGAGCCCGCGCGGAACGGGTGGCGGGCGCTGTGGCCGTGGCGCGCGTGGTGGCGGGGCGCGGCTGGGGAGCACGGGGAGCCAGGGCCGTCGTGGCGGCCGGCGCGACGCTCGTGTCACGCCCGCTCGGCAGCATTCGCGGAGCTTCGGCGGCGGTGTCGCGGACGGTCACTGAGCGCTCAGCCACCGCCGTCGCTGTCGTGACGCGGTTGGAGGGCCCGGCAGGGGTGTCCTCGGATCGAGTAGCGATGTCGTCTGTCAGCGCCGAGCGGTTCGGGACCGCCAGCGCCTGGATCACCGAAGATCGCGGGCGGAGGGCGGTCCGCAACGGCAACGGCGAAGATGGGGTGTTGCCGACGTCGGCCACCGAGGGCGTCGCCTCGACGGTCACTTGGGGAGCGGGCGGAGCGCCGGCCTGGGCGATCCGCGCGGTGGGGGCATCGGCTTCGGGGGTGCGGGGATCCTGCGATGGCTGTGTCTCGACGGTCGGCGCCGTCGTGGCGATCGGGGCCGAGACCACGGGCGCAGTCGGTGCCACGGGCTCTGGCCGCGGAACGCTTGCGGCCACGGCGGTGGGGGCCGGATCGGCGGTGGGCGTGGTGGGGATGTTCGACGTGGTGGGCGTGGTTGTGACCTGCGCCTGGGGCGGGGCAGTGGTCGTCCCGGTGGCAAACGTCGTCGACACCGTGGTGACCGTGGCCACCCGTGCCGTCGGGGGCGTGGTGGTTGCCGGGGGTGTCGTTACCGGGGAAGCCGAGGCGGTGGGCGTCGCTTCCCAGAGATCCCGTTCCGGTTCGCGACTGGGCGGCGGTGTGGGCGATGCCACCGCGAGCGGACGGGCCACCGCTTCGACCGCTGCCGCGTCTGTCCGGCCGAGCTGCACCGCAAGGATCGGCTGCCCCTCCCGGAGCGGGTGACGGACGATGAGGTTGTCGAGATCGTCGGTGACGCGCATTGCCGACGAAGGGACCATCGCCTTCGGCCAGTCGCGCAAGCCCACATCCCATACCGTCACAGGAGCCCCTGCCGGCAGGCCGCGGAGGGCGACGAGGATCGACTCGCTCTCCACCTGGGGCTTGGCCTGCGCGAGGTGGGTGTCGAGGGCGCTGTTGAGGCCGAACGCCGCCGCGGCACCGGCCACGATCGCGGCACCGAACACCGTGTAGGGCTGGGGCCGATGTGCCCTGGCAGGGGCCGATGTCTTCGTCATGAAATGTGCATCCCTGCGGGAGGCTCCGTGCTCCACCCGGGCGATCCCCGGGAGGAACCAGAGAGCTCTTCGCTAACGAATCGGCTCCGTCGGTGTCCGCGCGCCAAGCCGCTCGTCGGCGCAGTCGCGTCTTGCCGGATCGCCGCATCTTGCCGGGGCGATTCGAAGGGGCGGAGCGTCATCCCCCTCCCAGCTTGCCTCGATTGCCGAGGGCCGGTCAGTCGGTCGCGGAGGCGGAGGCGGTCGGTGCGGCGTCGGCATCGCCGGAAGACGCCAGGGCGTCGGACGCCTGCGCCGTGATGAACATCGGATCGACGCCCGGAGCGAGGGGGCGGAGGGCGAGGAGACGGGTCTCGGCACGCCCTGGCGACCGGGGGCGGAAGAGGGCATCGCCGACCGACGCTCCCTGCTCGCCGGCGGGGCCGACGATGAGGAGGCCATCGGCGGGGACGGTCACCTCGCACCGCAGCCGATCAAGGACCCGCTTCCGTTGGCTCGTCTCGAGTTTGAACGCGCCATCCTCCCCCACGAACGAGCGCTCCATCGGGCCGTGGCGGATCACCGGCACGAGATCGACGCGGACACGCCCATCGGCCGCGGGCCATGCCTTGAGGGTGAAGTGGGGAACGGCGTCGGCATAGTTGGCCCCACGGAGGCCATCCTCCTCCTGTTCGAGGACGACCAGATCGGGGATCGACTTCAGCGCCACAAGCTCGCTCTCGCGGCCGGGGAGGAGCCGGAGGACGCGCCGCACCACCGGGGGATTGGCGTCGGCGGTGTTGACGGGGGGAGGAGGGCCTCCGTCGCCGGCGCTGACGGGAGGCTCGAGGGCGGCAAGGATCGGCTCCGGGAGCTGCCCGAGGAGGATTCCGGCGCGGAGGCCGTTGGCAGCGAGCCGACGGCGGACCGCCTCATCGACGAGCTG
>CAJAYZ010000518.1 GCA_903949225.1 uncultured Planctomycetaceae bacterium | reverse complement strand
TGCCCATCCCCATTCCCATCCCCCCGGCCCCTTCAGCACCGGGCTCATGCATCCGCCCGACGGTTGAGAAAGCGGGCTCGTCCTCGCAGGCCGGATAGCCGACGGCGAGTTGCTCGACATGGGGAATCGCGGCGTCGTAGGTCCCTCCGGCCCCCTGGTTCATGGCGGCAATCTGATCGCACAGCAGGCCGTAGACGCGAAGCTCCTCCTGGGCGAGGAGCACCTGCTTCGTCTTCGGCGGCTTGTCCCAATGGAAGGAGTCGTAGAGTCGCTGCTGGTCGGCCGGATTCCATTCGACAAGTGCCGTCGATCGACGCGCCGCCATACCCGGCACTCCCCCCCCTGGCTGCATCATCCGATTCATCATCATCGCCATCCCGCCGGGAGGGCCGCCCCCCTGTCCCTCACCCCCGCCTTCGGCGAGTTGCTCGTCGGGATCGATCATTGCCGCGTCGGCCCCCATCCGGGCCGGAAGCTTCTTCGCCATCTCGCGCACCGACGACTTGTAGCGCTCGAGGAGCTGACGCGGCAGTTCCTTGCCGGGCTTGAGACTGGAAAGGCGCTGGAGGAAGTCGGGGCCGAGTTCGGCGGGCCAGGTCTGGAGATCGGCTTGGCTGTCCCAGAAGCGCTGCCATTCGGCGAGCGTCTCACGCTTCACCCTCGCGGTGCGCTTGTCGAGGTCGGTCGTCCAGGTGTCGTTGGGGTGAGGGGTGATCCCGTCGACTTGCTTGAGAGACGAGATCTTGCCGTCGATCTCCTTCCCCTTCGAGGCGATCTCCGCCGCGAGTTTGCCGTTGGTCATGAACAGCGTCGGCAAAACGAGCGCCGGCACCAACGGCGCGAGGAGCCAGAAGTGGTACTTCGCGAGGAAGTCCCAGTACGGTCGGACGGAGTCCGGGATCATGGCCATGGCTTTCCCCTTGCGCTCGCGTGAGTCGTGATCAATCCGACGTCAATCCGACAGACCGACGTCAATCCGACAGAGTCAGGCTGCTGAATCGTCAATTCCCAGTCGTTCCGGCGGTGGCATCCCCGTCAGCGGCTGGCTTCGGCGCCCCGGGCACAACCGGCTGCCAGGTGAACTGGAGGATGAAGTCCTGCCGCCGCAGCGGCGTCCCTTCCGCGGCCCCTCCCATCCCTCCCGGCCCCATCATCCCCGGCGGCATCATGCCCGAGCCCATTGCGCCTGGCCCCATCGAGCCTGGCGGACGCATGGTCGGGGAGCCACCGGAGCCCCCGGGGGGGAACCCTGTCGCGCTTCCCGTGGCTGGACCGGCTGCCGGTGTCTCGTTCGCCCCTTCGGCCCCCGGCAACACCAGCCCGGCTACCCGCTCGATCGAGATTGGCGGCGACGAGACGATGACGGGATAACCGATCCCGAGGTCGGCCGGCGGCACGAGCTTTCCGGCCAGCGGACCGGCCGCAACCGGCACGTCTTCGAGCCTACCGAGGAGGCCATCGGCGAGCGTCTCGCGCACAAACTGCATCTCGACGCGGGGCTTCTGCGCTGCGTCGTTGTGATAGTGATGGCCGCTGATCTGCACGACCCACCCCGGCCCCTTCGGCCCGGCATCGCCGGCCGCGGTCCACTTCGCCACCGGCGCAGGCGCTTCGCCCCCCTCCGGCGCGGCGGCGGCGGGATCGGCGGCAGGCGATCCCTCCTCTTCCTCCTCCACCTCATCGGCGGGGAAGGTCTCGAGCCACTGCGGCTTCACCTTCTCGAACCAGACGGCGAGATCGGGATACCACTGGCAGTCGAGGCCGTCGACATGGATCTCGTTGCGCTCGGACGGATTGGGAATCACCTTCCCAGGCTCGTCGTGAGGAAGCAGCGTCTCCACCGCCCGCAGCAGGTCGATCGACTGGAAACGGCGATCGGCGAGACGGACCAGATACTGCTGCTGGGCGACCGCCTCCTCCTGCTTCCTCTTTGTCTCCGCGAGCGACGTGATCGCTGCCGCCGAGCGGCTCTTCGCCGAATCGGCCTCGCGGAAGGCGTTGGCGTAAAGCTCGGGGGAATAGGTCGTCCAAGCGAAGAACGTTCCCAGGAAGCTCAGCGCCGACGCGCCGAGGAGGCCGATCATCGCCCCGACGGCCCACGGTTTCTTCGACTCGATGAGCCGCTCGCGGACGATCTCCCCGGGAAGGAGATTCGTGTTGATCGACGCTTCCCGCACCCCCTGGAGGGCAAGGCCGTACGCCGTCCCGAACGCCAGCCGATTCTCCTTGAAGGTCGGCGCCGAGGTGACGTCGGCCCCCTCGAGGCAGCGGTAGGTGTCGAACCGCTGGACCTCGACGTTGAGCTGCTTGCCGACGAAGTCGGCGAGTCCCTTGAGCTTCGAGGCGTTGCCGAGGAGGAGAATCTTGCCGATCCGCGCCGACCGATCCGAGCCGGTGAAGTAGTTGAGCGACCGCTGGAGCTCCGAGGCAAACTCGTTGAACACCGGCTTCATCGCATTGAACACGTCCTTGGCGTTGTCCGCCCGGGCGGCATTGCGCTTGAGTTGCTCCGCCTTGGCGAAGGTCAGCTTCAGACCCTGGACGAGGGCCTTGGTGAAGTTGTTGCCGCCGATCGGCATGCTCCGCTGCCAGATCCGCAGGCCGTTGGTGATGACGAGGTCGGTGGCATCGACGCCCATCGACACCAGCACCACCGACGGCGGCGGCTCGAGGGGATCGATCGTCGTCGGGTCGGGCATCTGATCGAAGACCAGCATGTTCAACAGCGCCATCGGCGAGAGCTGGAGGATGTCGACCTCGATGCCGGCTTCGGTGAGCGGCACGAGGGCCTTGGCCACCTGCTCCTTCTTCATCGCAAACAGGCCGACCTCGGCGTCGAGGACGAAGCCTCCCTCCTCGAGCCCGCCGACGAGCCGCTGCCAGTCCCATTCGACCTGCTCGAGCGGGAAGGGGATCTGCTGCCGGGCCTCGTACCGGACGATGTCGGGAATCTTCTTGGCCTCGATCGGCGGCAGCTTGATGAACTTGGAGAGGCCAGACTGCCCCGGGACCGAGACCGCGACGCGGTCCCCCTGGAGCTTGTTGCGGCCGACGAACTCCTGGAGCGCGGCGCGGACGAGCTCCACCGGATCGGCTTCCGGCTGGGAGAGGATCATCGGGTACTCGACGTAGTCGAACGCCTCGGCGGTGATCTTTCCCGGCTCGGCGGAATCCCGGCAACGAACGGCCTTGAGGGCACATTTGCCGATGTCGATGCCCCAGACGTACGGACTGCGGGCCATGGCCTGTTCCAACGAGAGGAGAGGGAGAAGAGGGGCGGACACGCGGCAAGCGCTCCACCAGCCTCACTTTACGAACGATCTCGGCGGGGTGTCAAACTGGTCACGATTGGTTCGGGGCTGAGCATGACGGCGGGGTGATTCCTTGGTCACCACCCCTGAAAAAGGTGGCCATCGGCAGTACACTTCTCCCCCATGACACGCCGCAGGACCATCGTTTTCTTTCCCTGCCACTCGCTCGATGATTTTCCCACGTGGCTGGGAGACTCCGAGGCCGACGAACTGCTGGCGGCATGGACCGCGGCGTGGCATCCCCGCTTGATCGCCGCAGCCGGGCGGATGCCCGCCTGGGCGAGCGTCGAGGTGCCCCCTGGGAATGACGCGGAAGTACTGGGGATCGTTACAGCCTCCTGCGACGACCGGCTCGTCGGCCGGCTCGACCCCGCGTCGACCCCCGGAAGCCGCTGGGTGCGGCGGGCCGGAGACCGGCCGGCAACGGTCCGGCAGGCGCTCGCGGCGCTCGGTCTGCCCCTCGATTCCGAGTCTTCCGGCCCCCCTTCCCCTCCTCCGGCCCCGTCGACCACGGCGGAAGCAGCCCCGGCAGACTCAACCAAACCGCGGCCAACCCGGGACGCCGGAGTGGACGACTTCTACGCCATCGGTTTGGCCTGGCTCCTCTCAGAACTGCTCGCGCGGCGGATGCGATCGACCACCGGGCTCGGCTCCACGGCGGCGTTCACCGGCGGGCCGAGCGATGAGCCGGCGACCGGCTTCGAGGAGCGCCTCGTCGCCGGTGCTCGGGCCTGGGAGTCGGGGGATGCGACGGCGGCGGCCGAGGCTCTTGCCGAATGTTACGGGCACCTCGAGGCGGCCCGGGCCCGTTACTACCCCGTCGACGTCTGGCTGACCGATCTCGTCCTCCTTGCCGACACGACCCTCGGCCCCCGGCTGGCCGCCGAACTCGACGCCCCGGTGCCACTGTGCCTCGTCGCCACCGGCCGGCTCATCGAGAACCTTGCCCGCACCGATCCGGCGCTGACCGCCCGGCTGCGGCAGGCCTGCGACGCAGGGCGGGTCACCCCGGCTGGCGGCCGCTATGACGAAGCGCCGCTCGATGGCCTGTTCCCCGAGACGATCCGCGAGTCGTTCCTCCAGGGACACAGGGCCTGGAAGCTGGCGGTCGGGCGAGTTCCGGTAACGTTCGCCCAGTTTGGCGGCGGCTGGTCGGCGATCCTCCCCCAGATCCTCGCCCACTTCGACTATGCCGGCGTGATCTGGAACCTCTTCGACGGCACGCCGCTGCCCGATCCGGGGCTCGGACGGATCCGCTGGGAAGGGACCGGGAGCGGGTGCCTGGAAGGAATCGCCCGGCCCCCTCTCGATGCTCGCCGGGCGTCGACCGTTCTCAACCTCGCCGACCGCATCGGCGACGCCCTCGACAACGAACACACCGCGATCATTCAGTTCGCCCACTACGCCGGGATGGCGAGCCCGTGGTTCGATGACCTCCGCCGGATCGGCGCCTGGACGACCGCCTTGGGGACGTTTGTCACCCCCGACGAACACTTCCGCCGCACCCCGGGCTCCGGCAAGCTCGTCTCCTGGGAGCCCGACAGCTATCCAGTCTCCCGGCCACCGGCCGATCCCGCGGCCACAGACTCTGCCGCCGCCGACCCGATCGCCCCGCGCGTCGCTGCTGTCCGCAGCGAAGCCCAGCGGCTCGTCGCCGGGCGGAAGGTGCTCGTCGGATTGCCGGTGACCGCGTCAGCGGCTCCCGGCCCAGGCGGCAAGCGGGTGATCCGTACGGCTGGGGCGGCGGGCGCTGCAGACGTCGCCCCTGCGGCCTCCGCAGTGCCCGCCGCCGCGGCGAAGAAGAAGCCCTCCGGCGGACTGCTCGGCGGCCTGGCCCGCGGCTTGTTCGGCAGCGGCAGCGAAGACCGCCTCGTCCTCGAGCACGACCAGCTTCGCGTCCGCGTCCACCCGCAGACCGGCGGGCTGCTGTCGGTGCGACGCCCGGAGGATCGTGGCAATCGCCTCTCGCAACATCTCGCCATGCGCACCACCCGCCCCGCGCCGGCGGTCGGTTCGCCGTGGGAAGACCCGCAGGAACGGGCCGAGTATGGAAAAGCGACTGCGGAGAGCGTGACGCGGACGGGGGAACGGACGATTCTGAGCCGCGGCCACTGCAGCGATAGCAAGGGGCGAAAGCTCCTCTCCTACACGCAGCGCGTCGAACTCCTCGAAGGCCTTCCCCTGGCACGCCTCGATATCGAGGTCACGATCGACGCCTCCGCTGCCACCAAGCCTGGCGCCGTCGCAGCCCTCGAGCGTTACGTGGCCTGCCGGTTTGCCTGGAACGAGAACGACGATCTCGACGTCGTCCGCAGCCTCCATGGCCAGAGCGTGGTCTCGGAACGGACGCTGATCACGGCGCCCCACTTCCTCTCCCTCCGCCCCGTCCATGCCGGTGGCGCTGCCGACGTCAACATCCTCACTGGCGGCCTCCCCTGGCATCTCCGCGCCAGCCCACACATTCTCGATTCCCTCCTCCTCGCCGGCGATGCCACCACGGGGAAGTTCACGCTCGCCGTCGGCCTCGGCCTCGCCCGACCGTGGGACGCCGCCCTCGATCTGATCGCCACCGGGAGCCTCGCCGCGCCGCCGCCCGCCGCACCGCCTGCCACCACCGCCGACCATGTCCGCATCACCTGGCAAGGCCCGGTGATGCGCGGGGGCCGGCCGATCGGCGTCCGTGTCGGGTTGGTGGAGTCGCAGGGAAAGGGGGGCGACGTCACGGTCGATTGGGGCTTCGACGTTGCCGCCGCCCGCGTGGCCGATGCCCTCGGCCGGCCGGGAGGCTCCCAGTCGGTCACCGTCGCGGGACGATCGACGACCACCTACCTGCGGCGCTGGGAATGGCTCCAAATCGACCTCCTCTTCCCCGGACAGAATAGCGCGGGAGAATGGCCTGCAGAGGAGACTGCAAACGCATGATCGTGACCCTCGACGGCCCCGCTGGCGCCGGCAAAAGCTCCACGGCCCGCGAACTCGCCCGCAGACTCGGCTGGTGTTACATGGACACTGGCGCCATGTACCGTGCCGTGGCCTTGGTGGCCACCCGTCGCGGCATTCCGCTCGATGACGAGCCGCAACTGGCGGCGGTCGCCACATCGATCGAGATCCATTTCGAGCATGGGAAGGTGTTCGTCGACCGGGAGGAGGTCACGGCGGAGATCCGCACGGAGGCCAACACAGCCGCGACGCGCCCCGTCGCCAACGCGCCGCTCGTGAGGGGCGTTATGAAGCAGATGCAACGACAGATGGCCGCAGGCCGCGACGTCGTTACCGAGGGGCGAGACCAGGGGTCGGAGGTCTTTCCGCAGGCCGAGCTGAAGGTGTTCCTCACGGCGTCCCCTGAGGAACGGGCCCGCCGCCGCCTCGCCGAGGAGCTGGCAAAGGGGCGGCAGGTGACCCTCGAGGAGATCCTTGCCTCCCAGCAGGATCGCGACCACGGCGACACGCACCGCGAAGTGGGGGCGATGCGTCAGGCCGACGGCGCGGAGCTCCTCGACACCGACGGCATGGATCGCGAGGCCGTCCTCGCCGTCCTCCTGGCGTGGGTCGATTCGCGTCGCCCGGCCGCGCCGACCGCCGCCGCGTCGAGGCCCCCGCAATCATGACCCGCGCGGCCGAGCCCGATCACGCCGACATCGCACCGGGCCACACCCTCTTCGGCCGGATGTTCTACGACACCCTCTGGGTGCTCTGTCGCAATCTCGGCGTGGCGGTGTTCGGGATCCGCTACCGTTTTGCCGAGCCGTTACCGCGCGAGGGGGGCTTGCTCGTCCTCTCCTCCCACCAGAGCAATCTCGACCCGCTCCTCCTCGGCCTCGTCTGCGAGCGGCGGCTGTCGAGCCTGGCGCGGAGTTCACTTTTCCAATGGGGGCCTTTTGGCGCGATCATCGCCTCCCTCGATGCGATTCCGATCGACCGTGAGGCCTCGTCGGTGGCGGCGATGAAGACGATCATCCGCAAGCTCCGCGGGGGCGGGGCGGTGACGATCTTCCCGGAGGGCACACGGACCCGCGACGGCAAGCTCGGCGACGTGCAAAGCGGCTTCGCCCTGGTGGCAAAACGGGCTGGCGTGCCGATCCTCCCGGTGGCGATCGTCGGGGCCTGGGAATGCTGGCCGCGGACCCGCTTGCTGCCACTCCCCGGAAGGATCCGCCTCGAGTTCGGCCCCGTCATTCCTGCCGCGGATGTGGCAGCGATGGATGGCTCGACGCTCGTCGCCTTGGTCACTCAGCAGCTCACCGAACTCGACGCTGCGGCGCGCCGGCTGCGCGACGGCGGGGCCGCAGAGCCCTCCCCCCGGCGGGCGGCGTTCACGGCGGCAAAGTCGGCTGGACGTCGCCGGGCAAAGGAATCGTCTGGGGAGGAAACGGTGGCGTCTGGGCGGGCGACAACGCCTCTGCCGTCGGCGGAGCCGCTTGCAATCCCGGCGTCCCTCCCAGTGCCGGCTGCGTCGATTGAGGGACTGTCGCCGCCACCCCCGCCCGCTTGAACGGATCGATTCGTCCCCCGCCTGGACCGGGAGGCGGAGCGTTGGTTGGGCCGCTGAAGGGGAGCTTTGGCCACTCGAGGTTCATCCCTGGCCAGGCCGCCGGGGTGCTGGCAGCCGGGGGCGTGGCTGTGACGGCCGAGACCGCCGAAGGCGCCGCAGCCTCGGTGGCAGGGAGGCCTGGTGGGGAGAGCACCTCTCCGGGGGTAGGGAAGCTCCTGGCGCCCTCCTCCCGGCCCGGTCCATTGGAAACGATCATCGCCGGCACCCCGGCGCCGCGGTCGAGGACGCGGACGCTGACGTCGTCGATCCGCGCCTCGCCGAGACCCGTGAGCGCGAAGGTGACAGTGAAGGCCTCCCCGTCGAGGTCGGCCGGCACGATCCGGTAGAGCACCAGCCGCCGCCACTGCGCCGAAGGCCCGACCCTCTCAGCGAGCGCCGGCCCGCCGAGGGAATCGAAGACGAGGAGGCCGTCGACGCTCCCCTTCACCGGCTTTGGCACCCAGACGCGGGCCTCGATCTGGAGGAGCTTGCCGCTGGGTGCCGAAAGCGGCGGCGTCGTGATCCACACCGGCGGCGTCTCCACGACCGCCGGCGCGGCGGCCGGATCGACCGCCTCGGCACGCATCACCAGACAGCCGCGGCCAGACGCGGGCTGCGTCCGAGAGATCTCGACGCCGGTGCGAAGAATGGCCTGCTTGAGGGCGAAATGCCGCCAACCAGAGCCGGAGAGCTCCTCGATCCGCTCCATGCCGCCACCGACGAGGAGCTCCTCGCGCGGCGACGTGGTGGAGAGGGCCTCGACGAACCGCCAGTGTTCGACGAGCGTGGCATCGGAGGTCGAGAGCGGCCCGGCGACCATCGAGCCGGTGGCGACCACCCCCTTCTCCCAGACGAGTCGCTCCACTTGGCCGGCGATCGCCGCCGCCCGTTCGTAGCGGGCGATCGCCGTCGCCGGATCGGAGGTCGCCAGGCTGTCAGCCGCGAGGCTGTCTTGCTGCGCCGCGGCGACCATCGCCGGCCCGGGCAGTCTGCCGAGGGCCAGCGGGGGAATGCGGGCGAGGAGGTCGACGGCATCGGCGATCAGCAGCGCCGACCGTTCCCGCGAGGCGGCGAGGGTGGCGGCCGCCTGCTCGCGGAGGCGCTCCTGGACATGGGCGGCGACGGCCGGATCTCCGGTGACGAGAACGAGCGCCGAGGAGCGGAACGGATCGAGAACCACCGACACGCCGCCGGTCACGCGCCGGTGCCGCAGCGGCCGCAGGCCCCCCGGTGTCACCTCCCAGGCCTGATGGGCTTCCGGGATGCCGTTCATGAGGAGCGTCACGGGGGCCGTCTCGGTGGGCATGTCGCCGTGGTAGTGACTGGCGACGATCTGGCCCCCCTGAACGTTCCGCCACGCCAACACCATCCGCGCCCGCGCCGCTTCGAGCACCACGCCGCGCACCTCGGGATCGCTCGCCGTGGCGGTCGTGGAAAACCTCCCTGCGGCCCCCCAGGGCTCGAGGACGCGGAGGCGGAGGTTCATCGAGCGGACGGCCGCGGACCGGATCCGCGACTCGTGGTCGTCGCCATCGATCCTGCGCGTCGAGGTGAAGAGGATGCCACGGGCGCCGGCTGCCAGCGTCGCCAAGCTCGCAAGCGCGAGGCTCTCCGGATCGACCGCCAGCCCACGGCCGCCGATCCCGGCCAGATGGGCGGCCTGCCGCGCAGTGCGCGGGTCGAGTTCGGTGGAGAGGGTGGCGAGGAACGGCGTGCCGGGGCGGGCGAGCCGGGGCCGCTCGCGCAGCCAGGTGAAATAGTCCCCCAGTTCCACGCTCGTGCCCAGCACCGTCCGGCGGGCGACGAGCATGTCGACATGCCGGGAAAGGCTGCGGAGGCCGGAGTCGGGCGTGGCCACCAGCGGCCGTCCGGCATGCTGGTCGCAGGTGCGCACCCGTCTGGCATGCTCGGCGAGGGTGTCGACATCGGCCTCCGACAGGCCGCTCCCCATGTCCCAGACGAGGACACGGTCCCAATTGGCAGAGAACATCGGCAGCGCTTCGGGGCGCCGCACGTCGACGTCGGGAAGGTGCGGCGGCGGACAGATGATCCACAGGCCCGTCCGCCGGGCTTCGTCAATCTGATCGCTCGACGCCGGGGCCGCGAGACGGACGGTATTGAAACCGAGGGCGGCGATCACCGCGAACGGCTCGCCGTTGTGGTCGAGGGCGCGGGGGAAGAACGGCTGTCCCGCCACTTCGAGCACGCCTCGGTTGAGCCCCGACACCGGGTCGAGCCTTCCGGCCGGGCCTGCCGGCGGCGGCGCTTTCGCGCCCCCAGGCGAAGACCAGGCCAGGGGAGCGTTTGACGCGGCCAGTGGGCCCACGGCGGAGGCCGGGCGGGGGGGAGCCGGCGGAAGACCTTCTCCAGGGAGGGGAAGCTCGGCCGCGGCCTGCACCACGTCCCCGGGCTGTTCGGGGGCGGCCTCGTAGGCCGCCGGGAGGACGGGGCCGCCGGGATCGACGGCCTGCGGAGCCACCACGGCAACCGCACCGGCCGGCACGATTCCCTCGATTTCCAGGTCGTCGATCGAGACGTCGTAGTGCCCGGGGCGGGAGTAGAGATCGAGGACGAGATGGGTGATGACGGCGCCGGTGAGATCCCCGGCGGGGCCATGTTCGGCCCGCAGCGCCGGCAGGCTCTTTCGCAGCGCCGTGGCAACGTCGGCGACGCCGAGGGGCTCCCAGCGATCGGCACCGCGTGACACGTCTCCCGGCACGAGGACAGCGACTGCCGTGCCGGTCCGGGACGAACGGAACGCCGGCAGGACGATCCGTGCGGAGAGCCGGATGTCGGGGCGGTCGGCCCGCACCCACAGCGCGGCCCGCCATTCATCGATGACCCGCGCCGGCTCAAGTGGCAGCTCCCAGCGAAGGGTCGTCCCGCTGGCGGCGTCGATCACGATCCGCTCGCAGCCCTTGCCGCGGTGCGGTCCCTCCGTCGATCGGGCATGGCTGACGACCCGATGCGTGACATCGGAATCGCCGATCGTCCAGGAGGTGGCGGGCGTCTCGAACGGCTCCTCCACCCCGCCCGCCGTGGCTGTGGCGCAGGCCACCACCGCCAGCAGAAAGCCGGCGCGGAGAACGGGCGACAGGGGAGGATTCGAGAGGGTCATGGAGAGGGTCGGCTCGGCGGGATCCCCGGGCGCCACGCGGGCTTGTAGCAGGTGCGCCAAGCGCGGCTCCAGACCAGCTATGCCCCCGAAACCACCCGCTCCGCCCCCGCTTCAGCCGTCTTCCCTCCCCGCGCCAACGCTCCCAATCGCACCAACCGGCCTCAGCCCCCGCTTCCCCCCCGGGTGCTTGGCCGGCAACTCACCCGACCTGGCGCGCAGGCAGAGGGTAAACTCGTCTGATCGGAGCTGCCTGACGATGCAACCCACCACCGCCGAGGAACTTGCCAACTTCGCGCAGAAATTGGAGCTGGTCAGCGAGCGCGACCTCGATGCCGCCTGGACAGAGCTCGGCGGGCGCAACATCCCCGTCGAGGATCTCGCCAACCTCCTCCTCCGTCGCGAGGTGCTCACCGGCTACCAGCGCGACCGCCTCCTCCGCGGCGACCAGCGAGGCTACTTCTTCGGCTCGGCGAAGATCCTCTATCAGGTGGGCGCTGGGTCGTTTGCCCGTGTCTACCGGGCCGTCAACGTCAACGACGGCACGCAACTCGCCGTCAAGGTGCTCCGCAGCCGATTCACGCAGGACGCGGAGAAGTGCCGCTGGTTCCGGCGCGAGGGGGAGATGGGAAGGCTCGTGCGCCATCCCAACATCTGCGCCATCGAGGATGTCGGTCAGGAGAACAACTCGATCTACATCACGATGGAGTTCGTCGAGGGGCAGACCCTCCGCGAGCTGGTGAAGATCCGCGGGGCCCTCGATCACGGTCGGGCGATCAATCTCCTCGACCAGATGTGCGCGGGGCTCGAATACGCCCACCGCCGCGGCATGACCCACGGCGACATCAAGGCCTCCAACATCCTCATCTCGTCGCTCGGGCAGGTGAAGCTCGTCGACTTCGGCCTGGCGCGGATCGACGCCGACACCGCCGACAAGGCCCTTGGCAACGCGAAGACCGACAAGGGGGAAAACCTCCGCACGCTCGACTACGCGACGCTCGAGAAGCTCGCCGGGATGAAGGACGACGGCATCCGCAGCGACGTCTACTTCCTCGGGACGATGGGCTACATCGCCCTGGCGGGGGCCTCAGCCCTCGTCGAATCCCGCGACCGGGCCGTCCGCGCCGATCCGCGCCGCTACACGTCGGTCGTACCGCTCCACACCCGGGCTCCGGGGGTGCCGCGCGACATCATCGACGTCATCAACCGGATGATGATGCTCGATCCGATGGAGCGGTATCAGACGGTCTCGGATGCGCGCCGCGCCCTCGAGCCGCTCCTCGAGAAATATCCGATCGGCAGCGGCGTCACCACGCCCGACCGGAGCATTCCGACGGTGCCGGCGGGGGAGAAGGGAGCTGTGGCGGCTGACGGGCTGCCGGTGGTCGAATCCCCGCCGAAGAGGTCGCGGGCGATCATGCTCGTCGAGACCTCCGGCCGGGCCCAGCAGCAACTCAAGGAGTTCTTCGGGAAGCTCGGATTCCGGGTGCTGCTCACCGAAAACCCGCAGCGGGCCTTGGCCCGGTTCTCGACGACGCCGCTCCCGGCCGACTGCCTCGTGATCAGCATGCAGTCGTTGGGCGAGGAGGCGATCGCCGCCTTCAACAAGCTGACGACCGATCCTTTCTACTCACAGGTGCCGGCGATTCTGCTCGTCGGGCCGAAGCAGAAGGAGATCGCCGCGCAGGCGGTCGTCGACGAGCGTCGCCAAGTCCTCGTCACTCCGTTCCACACCCGCGACCTGACGGCGCTCCTCGAAGCGATCATGGGCGATCACGCGTAACAGGCTGTGGAGAAAGTGCCGGCCCGACCGCACGCGGCGGTCGCGAGTCTGTGGCACTCGAGAAAACCGCTGCCTTGACAGGGTTTCTTCGCGGAGCCCGGTGCGGTAGAGTGTGAAAGTCCCGGGACGGTGCAGGCGGCTCGGCCCGGGATCTCTGCCCGTGTTCTCTCCCGACGATCCCCTCCCTGCCGCCCCGTAGCCTTTCCACGGGCTTTCCGGTGCGGTCCCGGTGTCTTCCCGACACCCCCTCCGCCATGGACCTTCGGTCGTACGCCACCGACGGATTCTGGGACGAACTCTTCGACGAATCGCTCCTGCCCAGACCGGGCGCCGAGCAACTCGTCCGTCGTCTCGCCGCCTTTTCCCATGGCGAACTCGCCGCCCGGCAGCGGGCCGCCGACAAGTCGCTCCTCACGATGGGGATCACGTTCAACGTCTACGGCCACGAGGCCGGGACGGAAAAGATCTGGCCTTTTGACATCGTGCCGCGGGTGATCGATGCCCACGAATGGACGACGATCGAGCGCGGGCTCAAGCAGCGGATCCACGCCCTCAACCTGTTCATCGACGACGTTTACAACCAGCGCCGGATCGTCAAAGACGGCGTCGTTCCCGACTGGCTCGTCGATTCGGGGAAGTGTTTCCGCGGCCCCTGCGCCGGCCTCACCCCGCCGCGGGGCGTGTGGTGCCACATCACCGGCACCGACCTCGTTCGTGGTGGCGACGGCTGCATGTACGTCCTCGAGGACAACCTGCGGACGCCGTCGGGCGTGTCGTACGTCCTCGAGAACCGCGAGGTGATGAAGCGCACCTTCCCGCAGCTCTTCGAGGGCCTCCGTGTCAGCCCGGTGGAGAATTATCCCGAGAAGCTGCTGGCGATGCTCGAGTACGTGGCCCCGCCGCAGTCGCGCGATCCGACCGTCGTCGTCCTCACGCCGGGAATCTACAACTCCGCCTACTTCGAGCACAGCTTCCTCGCCCGGCAGATGGGGGTGGAGCTCGTGCAGGGCTCCGATCTGGTCGTCGTCGACCGGAAGGTGTTCATGCGGACGACGCGGGGGCTCGAGCGGGTCGACGTCATCTACCGGCGGATCGACGACGATTTCCTCGATCCGCAGGTGTTCCGCGCCGACTCGGTTGTCGGGGTGCCCGGGCTCATGGATGCCTACCGGGCCGGCAACGTGGCGCTGGTCAACGCGCCGGGCACCGGGATCGCCGACGACAAGGCCGTCTATGCCTACGTCCCCCAGATCATCCGCTACTACCTCGGCGAGGATGCGATCCTCCCCAACGTGCCGACGTTCGTCTGCGGCGAGCCCGACCAGTGTCAGCATGTCCTCTCGAAGCTCGACCAGCTCGTCATCAAGCCGGCCAATGAATCGGGGGGCTACGGGATCGTCCTCGGGCCGCGGGCCACGCGTCAGCAACTCGACGAGTGCCGCGACCGCATCAAGGCCAACCCGCGCAACTTCGTCGCCCAACCAATGCTCGCCCTCTCGCGCGTGCCGACGGTTGTCGGCGATTCGCTCGAGGGGCGGCATGTCGATCTCAGGCCCTTTATCCTTTACGGCGAGGAGATCTTCGTTCTCCCTGGCGGGCTGACGCGCGTCGCGCTCGTGAAGGGATCGCTCGTTGTCAATTCGTCGCAGGGGGGCGGCAGCAAGGACACCTGGGTCGTTCAGCGCCCCACTGGCGACAGCCCGGCCGCTCCCACTCCCTCGCGCTGATTCTCTCCGCGTCCCACCATCCCCTTCACCGCCGCCCACCCTCGGGAACGTCGCATGCTCTCCCGCGTCGCCGACAGCGTCTTCTGGATGAACCGCCAGATCGAGCGGGCCGAGAACGTCGCCCGGGCGATCGAGACGACGCTCGGCCTGGCGCTCGAAGGGACGATCGAGCCGGGGCGGCTGTGGAACGCGCTGGTGTGTGCCTTCGGCGATCAATCCGACTTCTGGGCCCGCCACGGCCTGGCCGATCAGGCGCGAGTCTTCGACTTCCTCGCCTTCGATCCCGCCAACCCCAACTCGATCTACTGCTGTCTTCAGGCGGCCCGAGAGAACGCCCGCACGGTGCGCGACATGATCAGCTCCCCGATGTGGGAGGAGATCAACAAGTGCTATCTGTCCGTTCGTAGCGCCTCGGCGGCCCGGGCTGACTTCGCCGATCCGCGTGAGTTCATCGACGAAATCCAGCGGGCCAGCCAGCTCATCACCGGCGCCACCGACGGCACGATGTCGCACGGCGAGGCATGGCACTTCGCCCGCATGGGCCGGCTCGTCGAGCGGGCCGACAAGACGAGCCGGTTCCTCGACGTCGAGCACTTCTTCGGCGGCGAGGAGGGGGCGGGGCGCGATCCGGTGCGATGGTCGTCGGTGCTTGAGAGCGCCAGCGCCCTCGAGATGTACCGCAAGCAGTACGGGGCTGTGTCGCGCAAGGACACCGTCCGCTTCCTCGTCCTCGACCGGGCCTTCCCGCGGGCGATGCACTTCTGCCTGGTGAAGGCGGAGGAATCGCTCCTGGCGATCACCGGCGGCACGAAGGGGACGCACTCGACCCCGGCCGAACGGCACCTCGGCCGGCTCCGGGCCACGCTCGACTACGCCGACATCGACGAGATCGTCGGTGACGCCCAGGCCGGCGTGCCGCGTGGCCTGCACGGCTGGATCGATGCCTTCCAAACGCGGCTCAATGCCGCCAACGACGCGATTCATACGACGTTCTTCGCCCTCCGGCCGGTAGGGACCGTCGCGGAAGCGGGCTGAGTCGACGGTCCCGGGAGCCAGTGCCCTTGTCGATCCGCATCGCCCTCCATCACCGCACGGAATATTCCTTCGACCGGCCAGTGCGGCTCTCGCCGCACGTCGTCCGGCTCCGTCCGGCCCCTCATTGCCGCACCCGGATCGAGAGCTATTCGCTCGTCGTCGAGCCGCGCGACCACTTTCTCAACTGGCAACAGGATCCGCAGGGGAATCAGCTGGCGCGGATCGTGTTCCCGAAGCCGACGCGGCAATTCACCCTGACCGTCGACCTCGTCGCTGATCTCGTCGCCGTGAACGCCTTCGACTTCTTCCTCGATGCCGAGGCGGAGACGTTTCCCTTCCCCTACGATCCCGTCCTCGCCGCAGAACTCGCGCCGTATCTGGCGTTAACGGCCGGAGGCGACCTGTTCTCCGCGCTGGTCAATGAGGCGCGGCGGGCGAATCTCGTCGCTCCGCCGCCGCGGACGATCGACGTCCTTGTGGCGATCAATCGGCTCGTGTTCGAGCGGATCACCTACCGAATCAGGATGGAAGCGGGGGTGCAGTCCCCTGAAGAGACGCTCGCCAGCGGCACCGGCAGCTGCCGCGATTCGGCCTGGCTGCTCGTCGCGCTCCTCCGCGCGATGGGGATCGCGGCCCGATTCTGCTCGGGCTATCTGGTCCAACTCGCCCCCGACCTGCCGCCGCTCGACGGCCCACCGGGGCCGACAAACGACTTCACCGATCTCCATGCCTGGGCCGAGGCCTATCTCCCCGGCGCCGGCTGGATCGGCCTCGATCCGACCAGCGGCCTGCTCGCCGCGGAGGGGCACCTTCCCCTTGCGGCCACGCCCGATCCGGCGAGTGCGGCGCCGGTGTCGGGGCTCACCGAGCCCTGCACGAGCACGATGAACGTGACGATGCGCGTCGATCGGGTAGCGGAGGGGCCGCGGACGACGCTCCCCTTCGCCGAAGAGGCCTGGGAGCGGATCGACCGGCTCGGGCGTACCGTCGACGGCGTCCTCACTGCCGGAGACGTGCGACTCACCAGTGGCGGCGAGCCGACCTACGTCTCGAT
>CAJAYZ010000517.1 GCA_903949225.1 uncultured Planctomycetaceae bacterium | reverse complement strand
TCTCGACGACAGCTATTCGATGGGGGAACGGAACGGCGCCGGCGGGGGCGACGCGGCCACCGCTTTTGATCGTGGGCTCGCCGTCGTGGGGAGGATCTGCGGTGAACTCGCCACGACCCGCGGGCGGCAGGAGGTCGCTGTCGGAAGGTTTTCGCGCCTCCAGCCGCCGGCCGCGGCCATCGCTCAGGTGGCCGGGGGTGAGGGGGCATCGCCGGAGGCCGGCAGCGCAGCAGGACGGTTCGACCTTCCCCGGCAGACGGTGACCCCGGAGGGGGTGCAGCGGATCCGCGACGCCTTGGCCGCGATGAAGCCCTCCGCGTCCGACGCCGGGCCGCTCGGGGCCCTGGCTGCCGCGGCCGAATGGTTCGGGGATGGCGGCGGGTCGAAGGCGACGCAGGTCGTCTGGGTCGTGAGCGACTTCCGCACCGCCCAGTGGGACTCTGCCGATGACACCGTGGCGATCCTCCGTCAGCTCGCTGCGGCGGGGACCGAGGTCCGGCTCGTCGATTGCGCCGGGGAGGGGACGATCGGCGAAGGCAGCAGCGGCAATCTGACGATCGAGCGGTTGGGAATGGTGGGCGGGGTGCCCGCCGCCGGGGTCGTCGTGCCGCTCGAGGTGAGCGTTCGCAACGACGGCCCGCGCCCGGTGCGCGACGTGACCGTCGAGCTCCGCGAAGACGGCGTCGGCCGGCCGGCGGTCCGCATTCCCGAGATCCCGGCCGGTGAAAGCGCCGTGCAGCGGTTCGACGTCCGCTTCCAGAAGTCTGGCAGCCACGTCATCGAGGCCCGTTTGCCGGCCGACATCCTTCCGGCCGACGACACCCGGTCGCTCGTCGTCGACGTCGTCGATCGGGTCGACGTCCTGCTCATCGACGGCGCCCTGGCCGATGCCACACCAGGGGCGGCGTCACGGGCCGGCGATGCTTTTTATCTCGCCGCGGCGTTGGCCCCCGGAGCGGGCGCGCCGACCGGCCTCCAGCCGCGGATGGAGCCTCCCAGGGCGCTGGCCACCCTCGATCTCGGGGCTTTCGATGCCGTCTGGGTCCTCGACGTCGAGCGGCTCGATGCTCCGGAGGTGACGGCGCTGGAGAACTATGCCCGGGGCGGGGGAGGCGTCGTGTTCTTCGTCGGTCCGCGGACGAAGCCCGACGTCGTCAACCGGACGCTCCACCGCGACGGCGCCGGCATCTTTCCCGTCCCACTCGCCGGCATGGTCGACCTGCTCCCCGACGTCGCCGAGCAGCGTCCCGACGTCGTCGTCGAGGAGCACCCGGTCGTTGCCGTCCTTGCCGGCCAGCGCAATCCGCTCCTCGATGCCGTGCGGGTCGACCGCTATTCGGCCGTCGAACGAGGCTGGGAACCGGCTCCAGAGGCCGGCCTGCGACGGCTGCTCTCGCTCCGCAACGGTGCTGCGTTGATGGTGGAGCGTTCCTATGGTGCGGGGATCGTGGCCGCGGTTCTGACCACGGCGTCGCCGACGTGGAACAACTGGTCACGCGGCAATCCGAGCTGGGTGGTCGTGATGCTCGAGCTCGAGAGTCATCTTGCCCGCGGCCGAAGGCGGGCGGAGTCGCTCGACGTCGGCGATCCGGTGACGGTCATGCTCGACCCCTCCGTGGACGGCATCGAGGTCGACTTTCTCGTCCCGCCCGACGGGACCGTGATCCATCAGGCCGCCCGTCCTGCCGCAGCGGGGCGGATGGAGGCGAGGCTCGATGCCTCCAAGCCCGGGGCCTACGCCGTCCGCTGGCGCCGGACCGATGGGCTCGAGCGGGAACGCCTGGTCGCGGTGAACGTCGATCCCGACGAGGGGCATCTGGCCCGCTCCGGGCGCGAAGGGCTCGAGAAGGCGCTGGCGGGAGTCCCGTTCAGCTATGAGAATGCCGCGTCGATCGATCCGGGGGCAAGGGCCCAAAACGGCGTGTCGTTGGTACCCCGTTGCTCGCACTCCTCCTCGGCATTCTGCTGCTCGAGCAACTCGTGGCGTGGTCGTCGAGCTACCACCCCGCGAAGCGGCGTGGTGCCGCAGCCTGATCCGGAATCCTCCTTGCGGGTTGTTTGTCGTCCACGTCCACCCAAATCACCTCACACCGCACCCACCCGGTCGCGCCGCCGACCCCCCTTCGTTCATGCCATCTCTCCCCATCCTCCCCTGCCTGGCTGCCACCGATGGTGTGAAGCACCGCGTCTCCAGCGCGCTTGTGGAGGGTTTTTCCCAGTGGTGGCAGATGCCGCTGTTGATCGCGGTGCTCGTGGCCGTGACGGCGTGGGTGGCCTGGATGTACCGGCGCGATGCCGCTGAGCTGCCGCGGGGGGTCGGCCTGTTGCTCCTCGGCCTGCGGCTCGGGGCGCTGGCCACGCTCGCCGCGGCGTACCTCGACCTCGAGCGGATCGCCGAACATGAGGTTGTGTTCCCGTCACGGGTGGCCATCGTTGTCGACGCCAGTGCCAGCATGACGCTCCCAGAGGGGCTCGACCCCGGGGCCCAGGCCGCCGCCGGCGTCGCGCCGACCCGCTCGGCGCGGGCCGTGGAGGTGCTGGAGCGCGGAGGGGTGCTCGCCGCCCTCGCCCCCACGCACGAAGTCTCCGTGTGGAGATTCGACGCCGACGCCGAGTCGCTCGCCGTGCTGCCCCGCACCGCGGAGGAGGCCCCCGTCGCCGCTGCGGAGATCGCTACCGGCGAACCGGAGGCTGGCAAGGCGGCGGCGGCGGAGGGGGAGGGGGATTGGCGGCAGCAACTCCAACCGCGGGGATTCGAGACCAGGATCGGTGAGGCCCTCGTGAGGGTCATTGATCAGGAACCGCCGGGAACGCTCGCGGGAGTGATTCTCCTCACCGACGGCGGCAACAACGCCGGGGTCGATCCGGCCGCCGCCGCCGGGACCCTCGCCAAGTCAGGGGTGCCGGTGTTCAGCGTGGGGACCGGATCGGACCGATTGCCGACGAATGTCCGTGTCGCCGATCTGCTCTCCCCAGCGCGGGTGTATCCGGGGGATCGCTTCTCCGTTCAGGGCTACCTCCAGGCCCAGGGGCTCGCCGGGCAGACGGTGAAAGTCGAGCTGGCCGACCGGTCCCCGACCGACGGAGGCAACGACCCCGTGGCGGCGAAGGGGGGACGCGTGATCGATGCCACCGAGGTGGTGCTGGCGGCCGACGGTGAATTGGCGGCTGTCCGATTCGAGGTGCCGGGGCTCGAAGCACCGAGCCGCCATGAACTGGTGCTGCGCATCGTTCCGCCCCCCGGTGACCGGACGCCGGCGGACGATTCCCAAGTGGCCGAGGTCGAAGTCGTCGATCGGGTCACCCAGGTGCTCCTCATGGCGAGTGGGCCGACGCGTGAATACCAGTTCATGCGGAATGTGCTCGAACGAGACAAGAGCTTCGCCGTCGACGTCCTTCTCGGAACCGCCGCCCGCGGCGCTTCCCAAGACGCGCGGCGGATCCTCGAATCATTCCCCGCCACCGCCGAGGAACTCTCCACCTACGACTGCATCGTCGCTTTCGACGTCGATTGGCGCTCGCTCGATCCGGCTGCACAGGCCAGACTCGAGCGGTGGGTGTCACGGGAATCGGGCGGGCTGGTCCTCGTGGCCGGCAACGTGTTCATGGATGCGTGGATCGCCGACCAGCAGACGACCGTGGTCCGTGGGCTCCATCCGGTGGAACTCCGTCGGGCAGGGCAGGGGCTCGTCGACGAACCGGCCGGATTCGAGGAGCCGATGCCGCTCCAGTTCACCCGGGACGGCACGGATGCCGAGTTCCTCTGGCTGGCCGGAAGCCGGATCGCCAGCCAGACGGTGTGGAGCGAGTTCAAGGGGATCTTCTCCTGCTTCGACGCCACCGTCGCCAAGCCGGGAGCCACGGTCTACGCCCGCGTCGTGCCCCCCGGCAGCGCCTCTCTCGCTCCTTCCGCCGAAGCCCGCGGACCGATCTCCATGGCAGGACAGTTCTACGGGTCGGGGAGCGTGTTCTATCTCGGGAGCGGCGAAACGTGGCGGTTGCGGTCACTCGAGGACGCGCTGTTCGAGCGGCTGACGACGCAACTGGTGCGGCATGTCTCCCAGGGGCGCTTGCTCGCCGGCTCCCGCCGTGCGCGCGTGCTCGTGGAGCGCGACCGTTATCCGGTCGGTGCCACGGTCGTCGTCCGACTCGTCGCCGCCGACGGGGATGGGGGCACGGTGCTAACCGGGGCGATCTGCCGCGTCGAGGGGCCCGATGGCGTGACCGTCAACGTGCCGCTCTCCTCCGATCCCGGCCGACCGGGGGTTTTCCAGGGGGGGTTCGTCGCCTCGCGTGAGGGCGGCTGGCGGATCGATGTCGATCTCGGCGACGGCTCTGGCGAGGTGATCTCCCGGCGTGTCCAGGCCCGGCTGCCCGATCGGGAGCTCGAGCGTCCGCGCCTCGACCGCGGCCTCCTCGAACGGCTCGGGGCGATCACGGGGGGCTCGGCCCACTTCCTCGTCGATGCCCCCTGGGGGGCGAGCGAATCGGCAATGCTGGCGGCGCGGATCCCTGACAAGTCGCGGCGCGAGTACGAGACCGGGGCGCCCGACGGAGCGTTCAAACGCCGGCTCAACGCCCTCCTCCTCGCGCTCGGAGCCGGGCTTCTCTGTCTGGAGTGGATCATCCGTCGTCTCGTGAAACTCGCCTGACATCAGTCTCCCTCCCGGAAAGGGATGCCCGCCGTTGGCTGCCGCAGAGAAGAGCATCGTGACTGTCGACATCAACGCCGCCTCGTCGGCTCAGGCCCCGCTCTCGGCTACCGCGATCGCGGGTCTCGCGCGGATCCGCGACCTCATCGAGGCCGTCCGTCAGCAGACACGCCGCTGGGTCTGGGTCGAATCGCTGGCGCTGATCGGCTTGGCTGGCGCCGCGGTGTTCTTCGGGACGATGGCCTTCGATTGGGCCGTGGAACCGCCGGCGTGGGTCCGTGTCCTGCTGGTGGTCCTGGCTCTGGTGGGCCTGGTGGCGCTGATTTGGGGAAAGCTGTGGGGAAGGCTGGCGGTGTCGATGGGGGATGCCACCCTCGCGGCGCTCCTCGAGCGTGGGCATGTCGGATTCCGCGACAGCCTCTCGACCGCCGTTGAGCTCTCCACCGGGCCGGCGGGCGACGTCGATCGGAGGCTGCTCGAACGGACGATCGACGAGGCCGTGGCGGTGGTCGGCGATGTCGAGCCGGCGCGGCTCTTCCGACGACGACGGCTCGTGGCCACGGCGCTGGCCGGGGTGATGGCGGTCGCGAGCATTGTGGGGCTTGCGTGTCTCCGTCCGGCCGTGGCCGACCTGTGGACGCGGCGGATGCTCCTTCTCGACGACACCCCCTGGCCGCGGCGAACGGGCCTCGACGCGGAGGGCTTTTCCGCTGGAGTCCGCAAGGTGGCCCGTGGCACCGACGTCGATCTCCGCGTCAGGGCTGACGCGGCCCGCGAGATTCCGGAGGTCGTCGACCTGCGGACTCGGGCCAGCCGTGGCGGCCCGTGGCGGACCGAGCGGATGGGAGTGCGCGGGGGCGTGGCCGACGGTGCGCAGGCCTTCGGTCATCTCATCAAGGGGGTCAACGAGGATCTCGACGTCGAGATCCGTGGCGGCGACGCGCGTCTGCGCGGCCTGCGCCTGGTGGTGGTCGATGCCCCGGCGCTGGAATCGCTCGAATGCTTGGCGCTTCTGCCCGGCTATCTCGGGGGAGGCACGCGGGCCGTGTCAGCCTCCCGGGTCCTGCAGGTGCCCCGTGGGTCGACCGTCACCCTCCGCTTCCGGGCCACGAAGCCGCTCCGCGCGGCGACCGTCGTGACGGTCGAGGATGGTGTCGAGACGAGACTGGCCGAGGTGGCGGAGGGTTCGGCCGGGCTGCCCGCCCAGGAATCGGCGAGCGGCGTGCGCGACCTAGCCGTTGAACTCGGGCCGGTCGAAGGAGAGCAGACGCTCGTTGCCCGGTTCACCGACACCGACGGCCTCGACAACCGCGAGCCGATCTCGGTGGTGCTCTCCGCGGTGCCCGATGAGGCGCCTCAGGTCGCCATGCGGATGCGCGGCATCTCCACCGCCGTCACGCCGCAGGCACGGATTCCGCTGGTGGGGATCGTCAGCGATGACCACAGCCTGGCTGAAGCCGTGGCGACCGTCGCGGTCAAGGATGGCGCGACGGTCAACGTGGCGGTGTCGCGCGTAAAGGCGGGGGTGCCGCTGGTCGAGTTCACCGAAGACCGGCCGGAGATCCTCGAACTCGAGCCCCTCGCCCTCACGCCGGGGGCCGCGCTCTCGGTGCAGTTTGCGGCCCGTGACGGCTGCACGCGCGGTGGCGGGCCGAACGAGGGGAAGAGCGATGCCTGGTCGCTCGACGTCGTCACGCCGGAGGCGCTGATGGCAATGCTCGAGGCTCGGGAGATCCTCCTTCGCCGTCGATTCGAGAGTGTCGTCTCCGACCTTGCCCTGGCTCGCGAGCGACTCGCCGCGGGGCTGGGGGGAAATGCCGCCGTGGAGGACAGGGCAGGTGGGGAGACTGGTGAAGGGGACGGCGCCGGGAGCGACGACGGAGAGAGCCGTGCCGCGGCCTCGGAGGCCGATGGCTGGGCGCTCGAATCAGGACGGCTCGCCGAATCGGCCTCCCGCGCGGCCGGCGAGACCGGCGAGATCGCCCGCGACTTCCTCGCCATCCGCGGTGAACTCGACAACAACCGGATGCTCACCGAGGAGCTTGAAGGACGGCTCGTGGGCCAGATCGCCACGCCGCTCTCGGCGATCGCGGCGGGCGATCTCCCGGGGCTCGCCGCGGCGGTGAGGGCTGCCCCGGCCAGCGAGCGCGAGGCGATCGTTGCCCGGGCCGACATGGTCCTCGCCCGGATGAGGGCCGTTCTGGATAAGATGATGGAACTGGAGTCTTACAACGAGGTGATCGAGCTTCTGCGCGGTGTGATCAGGACGCAGGAGGAGATCCGATCGGAGACGCTCCGTCGTCAGCGACAGCGGGCCAAGGAGGCGTTGGAGCGACCATGACATCGATTCACGCCTGGCTGCAGGGCCGATGCGACGACGTCGTCTCGCCGGTCGCCTCTGGGCCGACACTGTGCCGACGATCAGCCAGACGGCTGTCGTTGGTCGCTGCTCACCTGCTCCTCCTCGGCGGGCTCTCGGCCCTGCCGGCGTTTTCCCAGGAACCGGCGAGCGCGCCCGCGCGCGGCGCGGCGGCGCCGGTCGCCGGGGAGGATCCGGCGGTCCTCGCGGGCCGCGAGCAAGAGCTCCTCGCCCAGTACCGCGAACTCGAGAAGACGTTTCTCCGCCTCGCCGATCTCCTCGCGGCGAGCGACCCGCGCCGTGCCGCGGTGCTGCGGAGTGTGTTCGAGCAGGCCCGCGATCAGGAGGTGGGTGGAAGGCTCGACACGATCGTGCAATTGCTCGAGAAGGGGCAGCTCCTCAAGGCGGGCACGACGCAGGCCTCGGCGATCGAGCAACTCCGCGAGTTGCTCACGCTCCTCGAGGCGGGGGATTCCGACCGTCACCTCACCAACTCGAAGGAGGAGGTGAAGCAATTCCTGGCGCGGGTCTCGAAGCTGATCGCGAAACAACGTGACATCGAGGGGTCGACCGAAGCAGGCTCTCGCGAGGCGCAGCTCCTCGATCGGCAAAACGCCCTCGCCACGGAGACCTCCGACCTCTCCCGCGACCTCGGCGGGTTTGCCAAGCGGATGGAGGTGCGCGACGCCGGCGGCGAGCCACTCAAAGAGGGAAAAGAAGCGAAGGAAGGCCAAAGCGACGAGCCTGCCAAGGGGGACAAGCCGGGCGGCCAGGAAGGCGATGCCGAGGCCTCCCCAGACGGCAAGCCAGACGGCAAGCCAGGCGAGGGGGGCGCCAAGGATCCATCACCAAAAGCCGAGGCACAAAAGCCGGGCGCGGCGGGAGAACCGCAGCAGGGGGAAGGAACGCCCGAAGGGGAAGGTAAGCCCGAATCGGGAGAGGGAGAGAAGGGGGGCTCGACGAAACCTTCGCCGGGAGGGGAGCCTGCCGAAGGGCAGGGGAGTGGTGAATCGGGGGCGGATGGGAATCAGCCCGAGCCGCCACCCGATGGCGACGACGAGTCTTCGCGGGCGAAGCGCACCCAGAATCGCCTCGAGGCGGCGGCCGAAAGGATGAAGAAGGCGGAGGAGGAGATCGAGAAAGCCAAACGCCGCAACGCCCGACAGGAGCAGGAGAAGGCGATCGAGGAATTGGAGACGGCCCGCGCGGAACTCGAGGAGATCCTTCGTCAGATGCGCGAGCAGGAGGTCGAGCGGCTCCTCGTGCAACTCGAGACCCGCTTGCGCGCGATGCTCCGCGCCGAGAAGGCAATCCTCGCCGCAGCCGAAAGGATCGCCGCCGAGCCGACGGCCGACCGGGAACGCGAGCGGGAACTGGAGGCGGCGCGGCTCGGGCGGGAACAAACGGCGATCGGAGCCGATGCCGTCAAGGCGCTCACGCTCGTCCGCGACGATGGTTCGGCCGTGGCGATCCCGGAGGCGCTCGAGCAGGTTCGGGACGACGCCACGCAGGCCGCCGCGCGGCTCGGGCGCGGTGACGTCGGCGGCACCACTCGGGGCATCATCCAGGACATCGTTGCGAGCCTCGAGGAGATGGTCGCCGCCCTCGAGAAGGCCCAGCGCGACCAACAGCAGCAGCAGAAAGGGTCCGCGGGCGGCCGCCCCGCCGAACCGGGCGAGCAACCGCTGGTCGACAAGCTTTCTGAATTGAAGATGATCCGGTCGTTGCAGATGCGCGTGAATACGCGGACGCGCCGGTTCTCGCAGGTCCTCGGTGAAGGGGCAGAGCAGGCGGAAGAACCCGAGCTGCTCGATGCGGTCCGCCGGCTTTCCGATCGGCAGCGGAAAATCGAACGGGCCGCACACGACATCGTCAGTGGTCTGACGGAATGAGGGGCAAGTGATGAACGCAGCGACGTTGAACGCAGCGAATACGATGATGCGATCTGCCCGCAGACAGGCTCCGTGGCTGGTGGCCCTGCTGCTGGTGATGATTGCCGCCTGTCCTGCCGCCGCACGTGCTGACGACACACCGGCACCGGCGGCGCCTGATTCCGGAGAGGGAGCGGATCTCGCCAAGCCCCCGACCTGGCAAATCCCCTCCCACGACGAGGTGGAACGAACGCTCCAAGCCTGGCTCGAGCGCTCCGGCCTCCCGGCGGAGCGGCGTCAGGCGGCCCTCGCTTTCTGGGGAGAGCGGGGCGCCGATCCCGCCTTCGACCGGCTCGACGTCGTCATGGGCGCCGTCGCCGAGGCGGATCCGCGCTGCCTGCCGGTGCTCGCCGTCGTGCCGTCCACGCCGGGCGTCCCGCCAGTGACGGCCGCAGCGCTGCCAGCCTGGGTG
Organism: uncultured Planctomycetaceae bacterium; assembly: GCA_903949225.1. Classification (GTDB taxonomy): domain Bacteria; phylum Planctomycetota; class Planctomycetia; order Pirellulales; family UBA1268; genus QWOP01. The sequence goes on along the minus strand of CAJAYZ010000517.1, from coordinate 5,401 downwards.
GTTGAGGAGGCAACGGATGGCTTCGAGCGCGGGGTCGTTCGGCTTTGGTTGGGGCGGGAGCTTGTCCGTCAGGAACGCTTCGACGATGGGCTTGTGGTCCTCGCGGGGCTCGAGCCGGAGGCGGTCGTCGATCCCGCCTCGCTGCTCTTCCACACCGCGGCCTGCCAGCATTGGTTGCTGCGGGCCGACGACTGCATTGCCTCGCTCGACCGTCTTCTCGAGCGATCGGCCGAGATTCCGGTTCGCTACGAGCGGGTGGCAAGGCTCCTCCGGGCCGACATGACGGGGCTCGAGGAGGAATCGCTCGATCACATCGCCAGGCGGATGCGCGACATCACGCGTCGCCTCGGGCAGGGGCGTGCCGGTCCGGTCACCCGCCAGGTGCAGGACGGAGTGATCGATTCGCTCGACAAGCTGATCGCAGCTATCGAGGAAAAGCAGAACCAGCAATCCGGCGGAGGGGGAGCGCCGGGGTCGGGCAATTCGGGGAACGGCAAGCCGATGGACGACAGCCGCATTGCCGGAGGGCAGGGGGCCGGCGAGGTGACGCGGCGGGATCTCGGGGAGGGCGAAGGCTGGGGCAATCTCCCTCCCCACGAGCGCGAGCAGGCCCTGCAGCAGATCGGTCGCGAGTTCCCTGCCCACTACCGGGAAGCGATCGAGCAGTATTTCAAGCGACTCGCCGCCGGCGAGTCGACTCCATGACCGGGGCAGGCCGAGCGCCGGGGGAATCCCCTGTCGCTGAACCGAGGCATTCGATGCGAACACCATCCCCGCCGCCGATCGCGCTCCCCGCACGCCCAGGCTTCCGACGGAGTCTGCCGTGGGGCTTTTCGCTGCCGTTTTGCCCGATCTGGGCCGCGGTCGCGGTCTTGATCGGCTGCGTGACGGGTGGAGTGGTCGGTGCTGGTGAGCCCCTATCGCTGCGGATCGAGAAGACCGATGCCGGGTCGACCTCGGGGACGCTCGTGGCGCTCGACGGCGCGGATCTGAGAATCAATTCCGCCGGGCAGGAACAGGTCGTTCCGATCGACACCGTTCGGCTCGTGGAGCGGGAAGGGGCGCCGAGTGGCGCGGCCGGGCGGGTGAGGGTGGCCCTCGTCGACGGCTCGTGGATTGAAGGCGAGGATCTCGCCTGGGACGGCACCGTCGTCACGCTCTCTCGCCCCGACGGCCGGGGTGAGATTCCTGTCGGCAAGGTGCGCAGCGTCGCCTGGAGGCAGGCCGATGACGCTGCCCAAGCGCCCGGTGCCGCTTGGTTGTCGGCGCTCCCCGAAACCATCGAGAGCGATCTCCTCGTTGTTGGCTCCGCTGCCGCGCACGAATTTGTCGAGTGTGCGATCAAGTCGGTCGGTCCGGAGTCGATCACGGTCGTCCTCGACGAGGAGACGATCCCCGTCAAGCGCTCCAAGGTCATCGGCATCCATTGGCTTCGTGGTGATCCGGCCGCCCAGCGTGGGGGGGGCGGGAAGTCTTCTGCCTCCGTGGCGGTCGATCTCGTCGGAGGATCGCTTCGCGCCCGGCAGATCGCCTGGACGCCGGAAAAGCTGCTCCTCGACGGCGACATCAGCCTCCCCGGGGATGCCGTCGTGAGGCTCGATTGGGCGGCGGGGCGGACGGTGTCGTTGATCGGGCTGGCCCCAGAGAAACTCGAGGTGGAGCCGTGGTTCGGTGGGCTCGCACGAGTTCCGGGGCTGGCGACCTACTTCGCGCCGCGGGCGGTCGCCGCCGGGGATGGCTTCGCCCGGCCCGGGCTCGTGATCCGGCCACGCACACAGGCCGTCTGGCGATTGCCGCCGGAGGGGCGCCGCTTCCGGGCGTCGATCGCGCCGGCCGGTGGTGGGCGGGCAGTGGGGGGCTCCGAGGTGGTCGTCACGGTCGACGACCGCGAGGTGTTTCGCCAAAGGATCGAAGCAGTTTCATCCGAGTCCCCGGCGCCCGAGGGGATTCCGATCGATGTCGATGTGGCGGGAGGGCGCCGATTGGGCGTGACCGTCGATTTTGTCAGCGCGTCTGATTCCGGTTGCCCGATCCGATTCACGTCCCCGGCGGTCGAACAATGAACTTGAGGTTCCTGCGTCGGTGCGGGGGGGCGCGTGGGTCGCTCGGCAGTGACGGTCTGTCCGGTCGCGCGGGCGTGATCGTTTGGCCTGTCGTTTGGCCTGTCGTTTGGGGCGTCGCGATGGCCCTCACCGCGGGAGAGATCCCGGCCGTCGAGATCCCCCCGGCGGTGCGTGCCGCGGAGCGGGCGCGGATTGAGGCGATCGCGCGCGGATCCCGAGCGGCCGTGGCGATCTTCGCGGGCGAGGCGGGGGGAGGCTCGGGGGTGCTTATCAGTGCCGACGGGTATGCGCTCACGAACTTCCATGTCGTTCAGCCGGCCGGCGTGGCGATGAAGTGCGGCCTCTCCGACGGCAGGCTCTATGATGCGGTGCTCGTCGGGCTCGATCCGACGGGGGACGTGGCGCTTGTCAAACTCGTCGGCCGCGACGACTTCCCCTTCGCCGAACTCGCCGACAGCGATCTGGTCGAGGTGGGGGATTTCTGCTTCGCGGCTGGTAATCCCTTCCTGCTCGCCACCGACTTCCGCCCCTCGATCAGTGCCGGCATCGTCTCCGGCACACGGCGGTACCAATTCCCGGCAGGGACGATCCTCGAATACGCCGACTGCCTTCAGGTCGACGCCGCCATCAATCCCGGCAACTCGGGAGGCGGGCTGTTCGACGCGGAGGGACGGGTGATCGGGGTCAATGGTCGGGCTTCGTTCGAGAAACGCGGGCGGGTGAATGTCGGCGTTGGCTACGCCATTTCATCGAACCAACTCCGCCAGTTTCTCGGCTGCCTCAAAGGTGGGAGGCTCGTCGATCATGCCACCCTCGGGGCGACCGTCGCGACGGCCGACGATGGACGGGTGGTGGTCTCCGACATTCTCGAATCCTCCGACGCGTACCGGCGCGGGCTGCGGTATGACGACGAGGTGGTGTCGCTGGCGGGCCGGCCGGTGCGGACGGTCAACGCGCTCAAGAACATTCTCGGCACGCTCCCCGCAGGCTGGCGCGTGCCGTTGGTCTTCCGTCGTGCGGGCCGCCGTCGCGAGGTGCTTGTGCGACTCGCCGGGCTCCACACTTCCGGAGAGTTGGCCAAGATCGTCTCCGGCGGTGCCGAGGCCGAGGCGCCGGGGGACGGTGAGGAGAAGCGTCCTGGGCGTCCCGGAGACCCTGGGCGTCCCGGCGATCCTGGGCCGCACGGTGACGGTCAGAAGCCGGCCGTCGACATTCCTCCCGCGCTTGCCGGGCTCTACGAGCCGCGGAACGGGTTCACGAATTTCCACTTCAATACTGTCGAGCTCGATCGGGTCGCGCGGCGCGTGGCGTCGCGGCATCCCTTCCCGGCCGGAGATACTCCGTGGGTGGTGTCCGGACGTCTCGAGAAGGGGCAGCCGTTCAGGATCGAACTCTCGGACCAGCGGGCGACGATCGATCTGCCGACCGGGACCAGCTCCCTCGATGCAACGGGCGAACTCGATGCCACGCCGGCGCCGCCGGGCAGTGGAGGCTTGCTGGCAGCGCTCGTGCTCTGGCGGCGGCTGCTCCGCGAGGGCCCGGCAACGCTCGGGAGAACGACCTACTGGGGCACCGTTCCCCACTGGAGCACGGAGCCTCCGGCAGGAGCGCAGGCCGGCGCAGGGGATCTGACCGCTGCCCCGGGCACTCGCGACGGTGCCCCCCTTGTCGATGTCCTCGACACGGCTGCGGCGTCGGTGGAGGGGAGATTCCTCGTGGCCGACGACGGCTTCGTCCTCGGCATCGATCTCTGGCCGACCCCCGACGCCGATCCGTGTGAAGTCCGCTTCAGCCCTGGCGAAGGGCTGCCGACGGCGATGGAGGTCCGGCATGGTGACGAGGTGTTCGGGCGGTTTCGCATCGAGCGGATCGACGTCGAGGCACCGGTCAGGGACGGGCAGGACACCGACGCCGAAACGCCTGCCGACGGAGGGACGACATGAGAACCTGCGCGATGCCCGAGACCCCGACGCGGTGGGGGAGCCTGCTGGCGTTTGTCGTGACGGCCTTCATCGGCGCGGTCGCCTTGCTCGGCGCGGTGGCTTGGGGCGCGACGCCCGAAGAGACGATCGCCGGTGGGGCGAGACGCGTCGTCAAGCTCTACGGGGCAGGGGGGGTGCGTGGGCTCGAGGCCTACCAAACCGGGATTCTCGTCAGCCCTCAGGGTCACATCGTGACGGTCCTCAGCACGGTGCTCGATTCCGATGCAATAGACTGCGTGCTCGATGATGGCCGACGGTATCCGGCAACGCTGCTGGGGGCCGATCCACGCCGCGAGTTGGCGGTGTTGTCGATCGCCGGGGAGGATCTCCCCTGCTACGAGCTTCCCGCGCTCGATGAGGCGGCGCCAGCCCAGGCGGGCGCGGCTGTCGGCCGGGTGTCTCCGGGAACCAGGGTGTTCGCGCTGTCGAATCTGTTCGGGGTCGCCGTCGGTGATGAGCGGGTGAGTGCCCAGCATGGGGTGATCTCCGGCACTGTCCCGCTCGAGGCCCGTCGCGGGGCTCACGAAGCCCCCTACCGCGGCAACGTCTACATCCTCGACTGCACGACCAGCAACCCGGGCTCGGCCGGTGGAGCGCTTATCGACTGGCGGGGACGACTGGTCGGCATGCTGGGGAAGGAATTGCGTGCGACCGCGACCGGCGTCTGGCTCAACTACGCGCTGCCGGTCGACGAGGTGGCCCGTGGCTACCGGAGTGTGCTCGGTGCCGGGGTTGATGCGACGCTCGCAACCCCCGAGCCCGACGGGCTTCCCTACGACCTGGCCCTGCTCGGGATCGTGCTCGTCCCCGACCTGCTCGACAAGACGCCGCCGTTCGTGGAGAGCATCCGCGACGGATCGGTGGCCGCCGGGGCTGGGCTGCGAGCCGACGACCTGCTCGTCGCCGTCAACGGGCGTTCCGTGGCGTCGCGATCGGCGGTTCAGCAACGGCTGGCGGCCCTCGCTGACGGCGATCCCGTTCAGGTGACCGTGATCCGGGATGGCGGCATCGTTGAATGTGATCTCGGTCCGAAACCGCGGGCAGGTGGGAAACCATGATGGGACGACCGACACGGCACCTGCTCAGCGTGGGCCGCGACAGAAGCGTGGTGTGGTTGATCGCGCTGCTGGCGTCGCTGGCACTCGTGGCGTCAGCGCGATGGCATGCGGTGGCCGACGACACCGACGGCGTGGGGCTCGAGGAGGAGGAAGTCTTCCGGGCGGCGGCCGCCGCGGTGGCGCCTGCCGTGGTGAGGGTCGAGGTGGCGGGGGTCTCCGAGGCCGGGCTCGGTGGGCCGGCCGAGGCCTCCCCCGCGTCGGGCCCGTCAAGCGGGCTCGTTGTGGGCGCTGAAGGCTG
>CAJAYZ010000516.1 GCA_903949225.1 uncultured Planctomycetaceae bacterium | reverse complement strand
CTGCCCGGTGTGTGTCACGCCGCTCGAGATCATCGACCGGGCGCTTGTGATCGCTGCCCTGCCGGGAACGATCTTCTGCTCCTTCGGAGACATGCTCCGCGTTCCCGGCTCGCACGGCGATCTCCTCGGCGTCAAGGCGGCGGGAGGCGATGTCCGCGTTGTCTATTCGCCGCTCGATGCCCTCGAGCTGGCCCGCCGCCATCCCGATCGCGAGGTGGTGTTTTTCGCGATCGGCTTCGAGACGACGGCGCCTGCCAACGCCATGGCCGTCCGCCTCGCCGAGCGCGGCGGCGTGAAAAACTTCTCGGTGCTCGTGTCGCACGTCCTCGTGCCGCCGGCGATCGGGGCGGTGATGGAGTCGCCGGGAAACCGGGTGGAGGCATTTCTCGCGGCGGGGCACGTCTGCAGCGTGATGGGAACTTTGCAGTATCCGCCGCTGAGTGATCGCTACTGCGTGCCGATCGTCGTGACGGGTTTTGAGCCCCTCGACCTCCTCGAGGGAATCAGGCGGACGGTCATGCAACTCGAGGCAGGGAAGCATGAACTGGAGAACGCCTACCCGCGCGTCGTCACGGAGGGGGGGAACGCCGCCGCCCAGGCCGTGATCGCCGAGGTGTTCGAGATCTGCGACCGCACCTGGCGGGGGATCGGCACGATTCCTTCGAGCGGCTGGAAGCTCGCCGAGCGTTATGCCCCCTTCGATGCCGAGCGTCGGTTTGCGGTCGGGGGGATCGTTGCCGCGGAGTCGCCGCTCTGTCGAGCCGGGGACGTGCTCCGGGGCACGATCAAGCCGCACGAATGCTCGGCCTTCGGCCGGGAGTGCACGCCGCAAACGCCGCTGGGGGCGACGATGGTCTCTGGCGAGGGGGCCTGCGCTGCCTATTTCCATGCCGGCCGGTTCGCCGCGGTGCAGAAGGAGAGCCGATGAGCGGTGAGCCCCCCGACATGACGCGGATGGCTTGTCCGTCGCCGCTCGCCCATCACGAGCGGATCGTCCTCGGCCATGGCGGCGGAGGAGTGCTGACGCGCGAGCTCATTGAGAAGGTTTTTTTGTCAGCCTTCGGCAATCCGATCCTCGCCGGGCTCGGCGACTCAGGCATCCTCCCGGCGGCATGGTTTTCGAGTGGCGGAGGGGAGCGGCTCGCGTTCTCGACCGACTCGTTCGTCGTTCAGCCGCTCGTGTTCCCGGGCGGCTCGATCGGCTCCTTGGCTGTCAACGGCACGGTCAACGATCTCGCCATGAGTGGGGCGAGGCCGATGGCCCTGTCGGCCGCGTTCATCCTCGAAGAGGGGCTCGACGTCGGGCTCCTCGTGCGCATCGTCGCCGACATGGCGGAGGCGGCGCGGATGGCGGGCGTGGGGATCGTCACCGGCGACACGAAGGTCGTCGAACGGGGGCGGGGAGATGGTCTCTCGATCACGACGGCCGGGATCGGCCTGGTGCCGGCCGACTTACGCCTGGGGAGCCGGCCGCCGGAGCCGGGGGATGTGATCCTCGTCAGCGGCACCGTCGGCGATCATGGGATGGCGGTGATGAGCGTCCGCGAGGGGCTCGGCTTCGAGGCGCCGATTGAGAGCGACTCCGCGGCGCTCCATGGGCTTGTCGCCGATCTCCTCGCGGCCTGCCCAGACGTTTCCCTCCTTCGCGACCCGACCCGCGGCGGCCTGGCGATGACGCTCGGTGAGCTGGTGGCCGGGAAGGGATTCGGCATCGAGTTTGACGAGGGGGCGGTGCCGGTCGATCCGGTCGTCGCTGCGGCCTGCGAGATCCTCGGCCTCGATCCCTTGCAAGTCGCCAATGAGGGAAAGCTCGTGGCGGTGGTGCCGGAGGCGGGGGCGGAGGCGGCGCTTGCGGCTCTGCGGGCCCATCCGCTCGGGGGCAAGGCAGCGCGGATCGGGCGCATGGTCGCCGACCATCCGGGCCTCGTCGTGGCCCGGACGCCCTATGGCGGGACGCGAATCGTGCCGATGCCGCTTGGCGAGCAGCTGCCGCGGATCTGCTGACGATCGCCGGGCGTTTGGTATTCTCTTCGCTCCGGTGGGGAGGGCTAGCTTGTGCGTCCTCGTTCCCCTTCACGTCCCAGCCCGCGAGGTATCCCGTGTCGCTCTCGGTGCAGAAGCGGTTTGAGTCTCTTGTTGAGTCTCTTGGCCTCGTCCTCCCGCCTGCGCCGGCGCCTGCCGGTGTCTACAAGCCGTGTGTCACCGTTGGCAACCTGCTCTACGTCTCCGGGCACGGGCCGCTACTCCCCGACGGCACGCTCATGGTGGGGCGGGTGGGCAGCGATCTCGATGCCGACCAGGGGAAGGCGGCGGCTCGGCAGGTGGGGCTGACGATCCTCGCGACGCTGCTTGCCAACCTCGACGGCCTCGACCGGGTGCGCCGGGTCGTGAAGGTGCTGGGGATGGTCTATGCCACCGACGACTTCGCCCGCCATCCGTATGTCATCAACGGCTGCAGTGAACTGTTTGCCGAGATCTGGGGTGCCGATGCCGGCATTGGGGTTCGCAGCGCCGTCGGGATGGGATCGCTCCCCGGCAACATCCCGGTGGAGATCGAGGCGATCTTCGAATTGGCCTGACACGTCGGTTTCCCCGGTGGAGCTTTATGCCGTGATCCAGCGAGACGAGATCGTCGCCCAATTGGCCGCCCAGCGAGCCCTGCCGCTGTTCACGTGCAGCGATGCCGAGGCCGGGATGAAGGTTCTCGGGGCCCTCGACCGCGCGGGACTAGGGATCGTCGAGTTCACCAACCGCACGCCCGCGGCGCTCGACGTCTTTGCCGAGATGGTGAGCCGCGCGGCGGTTGTTCATCCTGGCATGGTCCTCGGGGCCGGGACGATCCTCGACGTGGCGCAGGCGAAGGCGTTTCACGCCGCCGGCGCGGCGTTTCTCGTCGCTCCGCACCTCGACGAGGAGGTGGGGAAGTGGTGCGCCGGGCGCGATCTTGCCTGGTGCCCCGGCACCGGGACGGTGACGGAGATGATCCGGGCCGATCGGCTCGGCGCGGCGGTCATCAAGGTGTTTCCGGCCGATGCCCTCGGGGGACCGGCGTTTCTCAAGGCGGTGCGCGGGCCCTGCCCCCACTTGCGGCTCATGCCGTCGAGCGGGGTGACAACCGATCCCGGCAATCTCGCTGGCTGGTTCGCTGCTGGCGCGCACTGCGTCGGGATCGGGTCACAGCTGATCGACCCCAAGGAAGTGACGGCGGGGCGCTTTGAAGACCTGGCAGCGCGGGCGCGGGCGCTTGTGACGGCCCTCAAGGGAGCCTGACTATGGGGCCAGCCGTCGTCGCCGTCGCGATTCTTGCGCTTGTGCTCCTCGTGGCCTGGGGGAAGGTCCATCCCTT
>CAJAYZ010000515.1 GCA_903949225.1 uncultured Planctomycetaceae bacterium | reverse complement strand
GGCATGGATGCCCGCAGCGAACGTCCGGCTACGGGGCACGGGCGACCCCGAAGCTACGCTTGAGCCAGAAGCATCGACGCCCCGTACGGTGCCTAGCAGCGAGGGGGCCCGTCAGCTCCGCTCGCCGATCGGGGCGAAGTCGCGGAGCTTCTCCCCGGTGTAGACCTGCCGCGGGCGGCAAATCTTCTTCGTCGGCGAGTGGTGCATCTCGATCCAGTGGGCGATCCAGCCGGGGAGGCGGCCCATTGCGAACAGCACCGTGAACATCTGCACCGGGATTCCCATCGCGCGGTAGATCACGCCGGAGTAGAAGTCGACGTTGGGGTAGAGCTTCCGCTCGACGAAGTACTCGTCGGCCAAGGCTACCTCCTCGAGCTGCTGGGCGATGTCGAAGATCGGGTCGTGGCGGGCGATCTTCGCCAGGAGGCGGTCGCAGGTGGCCTTGATGAGGCGGGCCCGCGGGTCGTAGTTCTTGTAGACGCGGTGGCCGAATCCCATCAGGCGGAAGCCCGAATCCTTCTTCTTGGCCATGTCGACGTATTTCTTCACATTGCCGCCGTCGGCACCGATCTTCTCGAGCATTTCCACGCACGCCTGGTTGGCACCGCCGTGGAGCGGTCCCCAGAGGGCCGAGATGCCGGCCGAGATGCTCGCGAACAGATTCGCGTCGCTCGAGCCGACCATCCGCACTGTCGACGTCGAGCAGTTTTGCTCGTGGTCGGCATGGACGATGAGGAGCATGTCGAGAGCATCGGCGAAGTCGGGGTCGACGTGGTATTCCTCGCACGGCACCGCGAACATCATCTGGAGAAAGTTCTCGCAGTACGACAGGTCGTTGCGCGGGTAGATGAGCGGCTGGCCGATCGACTTCTTGTGGGCATAGGCGGCGATTGTCGGCAGCTTCGCCATGAGGCGATGGACACTCACCTCCACCTGCCGCGGATCGCGGACGTCGAGCGAGTCTTGGTAGAAGGTGGACAGTGCTCCGACGACGCTTCCCAGCGTGGCCATCGGGTGCGCGTCGCGGGGGAAGCCCCCGTAGAACGCCCGCATGTCCTCGTGGATCATCGTGTGATGGGAGAGCGACGTGCGGAAGGCGTCGAGCTCGTTGGCGTTGGGGAGCTTGCCGTAGATGAGGAGGTAGCTGACCTCGACGAAGTCGCACTTCTCGGCGAGGACCTCGATCGGGTAGCCGCGGTAGCGGAGGATCCCCTGCTCGCCGTCGAGGAACGTGATCGAACTCGTCGTCGATCCGGTGTTGACGAAGCCCTCGTCGAGGGTGATCGCGCCGGTTTGGCCGCGGAGCTTCGAGATGTCGAGGGCCCGCTCGTTCTCGGTCCCCACGATCACCGGAAGCTCGAACGACTTGCCGTCGAGTTCGAGCCGCGCCGTCCCGTCGAGCTTCGTGCCTTCCCAGACGGGGGCGGCGGGCACGGTGGCGGGCTTCGGGACGGAGGAGCTCATGGATGGGGGTTCCAACAGAGGCGGCGGAAGAGGCACAGCCGCGGAGCACGGGGGGGTAGATTGCGGGCCCAGTTTATCCCGCGAAGAGGGCGGCGGCAATCAGCGACGAGCCGCGGCCGGGCGGGGAATGGCCCGCCGTCATGCCTTCCGTTCGGTGCTCCGAGACGGTCGTGCGGATGGTGCCGGGTGGGTGAGCCGAAGCGCCCGTCGGCGGGGGGACTTGAGTCAGCGCGGTCGGCCCGCGCCGGCCGACGTCTTGGTGCCAGAGGCGGTCTGCACGCCGTTGCCCGAGTCTTCGTCGAAGATCGTCCACACCGGGGTCCGATCCCGGAGCTTGGAGAGGTAGTCGTCCATCTCCTTCTTGCGGCGTTCGAGGATGAGTTGGTCCTTGATCGCCACCTGGGCCTCGATGAAGGGTGTCCGGCCGGCATCGACGCGCTCCACGACGCGGACGATGTGGAGCGCTTTGCCATCCTCGAGGATCGCACTGAGCTGCCCGGTGGGGAGCGTGAAGATTGCCTCGTCGATGGCCTTCGAGACGAGGCTGCCCTTCGTGGTCCAGTCAAACTGCCCGCCGCTCGAGGCGGTCGGCCCCTCCGAGCGCTCCTTGGCCACGTCGGCAAACGACCGCCCCTCGAGGACGTCGTTGCCCATCTCCGCGAGCTGGTTCCAGGCCTCCTGCCTGGTGCGCGTCGAGCCGAACTTCACGGTCAGTTGTTCGAACCGCGCCTTGGATGGATAGTCGTATTCGGCGAGTCGGGACTGATAGCAGGCGATCATCTCGGCGTGCGGAATCTCGGCGTCGGAGTTCACCTTCTGCTGCACCCACTGCTGGGCCAGGGCCCGCTCGAAGAACATCTTCCTGACGCGGTCGATCGACTGGCCGCGCGACCGGAGTTGGGCCTCGTACTCGGCCGCCGAATTGAGGCCGGCCGCCTTGACCATCTGCGGAAGTTGTTGGGAGTCGAAGGCCTCGTTGACCTTCTTCTCGATCTCGGGGAGCCGATCTTCGGGGATCGTCCGGCAGGCATCGACGAACACGATCAGCGAGTCGACATGCTGCGGCAAGACCTGCTTGCAGATCTGGACTTTCAGCTCGCGCACCTGTTCCGGCTTCATGCCCGGGGTGACCTTCGCCAGCCACTCCAGCGCCGTCGGCGTGAGGAGATCCCCTTCGAGCACCACCTCGGGGCCGACGCGGGCGACGACCTTCGTGTTGCCGAGCGATTCCGCGCCGGGACCCGGCGGGCCATCGTCGACCGTCTCCTCGAACGACGTCTGGATGACCCCTGCCGATTCTTCGGCCTCGATCGGCTCTTCGTCGACACCCTCGAGGGGCTCGCCGGGGATCGTGCGGATGGTTGAGAGAACGTGGTTGTCGCCGGTCGGGCCACCGGGCTTGCTGCCGGGCCACGACTTCGGCCGCGTCACTGGCCGCGGGATGTGCGGAGTGAGGTTTGTCGTCGTGGTCGACGTCGGCGACGGGCCATTGGTCATCGTCATCGGGGCCTGCGTGGCCCCGGCCGATTGCTGATCGAATTGCTGGGCGATCCGCTGCGCAAAAGCCTCGGGCACGCATGCCGTCGCGGCGGCGAGCGTAAGCAACGCCGCGAACGGGGCGGCAAGGCGGGGGTGGCGGTCAGGACCGATCAGCGGCATGTCGTCCTCCGGCCACCGTGGGGGCGGTGGCCCTACGACCCCCCCCGGCTCCGCTTGATGCGGGCCGCGAGGGGTTGCCGCGGTGCAGGCGGCGGGGAAGGGGGCGGTAAGGGTTTGTCGGACTGGGACTCCTTGGGGCGCGGAGTGTTAGAAGGCTTCGTCTCCCGCCGCAAGACCACCCCCAGTGCGGCGATCAGACTCTCCGGATTGGCGAGAACGGAGGGGTCGAGGGGAAGATAGGCAGTGCGATCGTCGACCAGCCGCAGCCGCCCCGCGGCCCCGCGCCCCGTTTCCTTGATCGCCTTCATCCGCCGCAGGTCGTGGTGGCGGATCACCACCATCCCCGCCTCGCGGCCGATCGAGTCGACCCCGGAGGCCTGGGCGGCCACGCGGAGGCGTGCCCTGGCCAGGAGCCTCCCGACCGCATCGGGAGTGGGGCCGAAGCGGTCGGCCAATTCCGCAGCCAGATCGTCGACATGGCTGTCGGTGGTCGCCCGGGAGAGGCGCCTGTAGATGTCGATCTTGGCCCGCAGATCGGCGACGTACTCGCGGGGGAGGAAGGCGTCGCCGGGGAGATCGAGGGTCACTTGGGGGGGGTCGGCGGAGGGGATCCGCTTCATCCCGCGGACGGCTTGCTCGAGGAGGCGGCAGTAGAGCTCGTAGCCGACGGTGGCGATGTGGCCGCTCTGCTGGGTGCCGAGGAGGTTGCCGGCGCCGCGGATCTCGAGATCGCGCATCGCCAGCGAGAATCCCGCCCCCATGCTCGAGAATTCCTGGATCGCGCGGAGGCGGCGCGCGGCGGTGGGGGTGAGCCGGGCCGACTCGTCCACGAGCATGTAGCAGTAGGCGCGGTGGTGGGAGCGGCCGACGCGGCCGCGGAGCTGGTGGAGATCGGCGAGGCCGTAGTTGTCGGCCTCGTCGACGAAGATCGTGTTGGCGTTGGGGATGTCGAGCCCACTCTCGATGATCGTCGTCGCCAGGAGGATCTGCGTCCGCCCCTTGATGAAGTCGATCATCACGTCCTCGAGCTCGGTCTCCGAGAGCCGGCCGTGGCCGATGCCGATCGAGGCGTCGGGGACGAGCTGCTGGATCCGGTGCGACACGAGGTGGATGTCGTGGATCCGATTGTGGACGAAGAACACCTGGCCGCCGCGGGCCAGCTCGCGATCGATCGCATGGCGGATCATCGCCGGATCCCACCGCGACACGCGCGTCTCCACCGCCAGGCGATTCGCCGGCGGCGTCGCCAGGCTGGAGATGTCGCGAATCCCGAGCATCGACATGTGGAGCGTGCGCGGGATCGGCGTCGCGGTCATCGTCAACACGTCGATGCTCGCCCGCAGTGCCTTGAGCCGCTCCTTGACGTCGACGCCGAAGCGCTGCTCCTCGTCAACGACCAGGAGCCCGAGGTTGTGGAAGTGGATGTCGGATTGGGCTATCCGATGGGTGCCGATGACGACGTCGACGGTGCCCCGGGCGAGCCCCTCGAGCGTCTCCCGCTCCTCGGCCGGCGAACAAAACCGCGACAGCGACCGGACGGTGAAGGGAAATTCCGAGAACCGGGCAGCGAAGCTCCTCCGGTGCTGCTCACACAGCACGGTGGTGGGAACGAGGACGGCCACCTGATGGCCTGCTTCGACCGCCTTGAACGCCGCCCGCATCGCCATCTCGGTCTTCCCGAAGCCGACGTCGCCGCACAGCAGCCGGTCCATCGGGCGGGCCCGTTCCATGTCGGCCCGGATCGCGTCGGCCGCCGTCCTCTGATCCGGAGTGGGATCGAACGGGAAGGCGTCGGCGAACTGCCGTTGCCAGGTGGTGTCGGGGGGGAAGGCGATGCCGGGGCGGCTCTCCCGCTTCGCCTGCAGCTCGATCATGTCGGCGGCCATGTCGGCGATCGCCTCGCGAACCGCCTGCTTCTGCTTCTCCCACAGCTTGCCACCCACCTTGGCGAGCTTCGGGGCGAGCTTGCCGCCGCCGACATACTTCTGCACCAGCTCGATGGCGGAGGCGGGGACGTAGATCCTCGTCGCCTCGGCGAACTCGAGGTCGAGATATTCCTCCGTCCGCCCCTCCTTCTCGAGCAGCCTCAAGCCCTTGTAGCGACCGATGCCGTGGGCGAGATGGACGACGTAATCCCCTTCGTGGAGATCGAGGAACGTGTCGATCGTCCGCGAGAGGCGCTGCCGCGGGGCCCGCGCCGTCACGTCTTCGCGGCGAAAGAGCTCGGCGCTCGAGACGAGGACGAGCTTCTCCGGCACGAGGCGGAAGCCGCCGGAGAGGTGACCGCGGGCGAAGTGGAGGCGGCCGCTGCGGGCCGGCGCACTCGCGGCGAGGAGTTCGGAAAGCCGCGCCTCCTCCGCCTCCGACGGGCAGACGACCCACACCTCCTGATCGCGGCCCACCGTCTCGAGTTCATCGCGAACGCGATCGAGCACGCCGGTAAACCGCTCGACGCTCTCCACCGAGAGATTCGCGCTCGCCTCCAGGCTCGACGGGGCGACCGCCGCGAGCGTCGCCGACGGGAAGCGATAGATCCGTCGGAAAACATCCTCCGGCTCGGAGAGCCCGACATCGGCACCGAGCCGCTCGAAGGTCCGCCGTGCTTCGTCGGCGAGTTCGCTGGGCTCCACGAGCGCCCACCACGATCCGGCCGGCACGATGTCGGCCAGTTGCGTCCGCCGCTCCGGGGCGGAGGCCGGAGGGGGCGACGTGCTCCCCTTCGCGCGGCCGCGCTTGCCGGTCGGCGCCGGGGGTGGCCCGGCCGGTGCCGGCCGGGGCTTGGCGGAGAGCGCGGTGACATCAATGGCGTCGAGGCTGGCCACGCTCCGTTGCGAGACGATGTCGAAGGTTCGCAGCGATTCGACCTCGTCGCCGTCGAGTTCGAGGCGGACGGGGCGATCCCAGTCGAGCGCGAACAGATCGACGATCCCGCCGCGGCGGGCAAACGTCCCCGGGGCCTCGAGGGCGTCGACGGCCCGCCAGCCCCGCGAGCCGAGCCAGTCGGCAAACTCCTGCGGGTCGAGCTTCCCCCCCACCTCGAGCCGGCGGGTGCTGGCCTCGATCTCGCGCGGATCGGCGAGCGGGGGAAGGAGGGCCTGGATCGAGGTGACGACGATCTTCGGCCGGTCGCTGCCGGGCATCGTGAGCCGTTTGACGAGCAGGAGCCGGCCGGCGGTGGCCGGGTCCTCGGCGACGTCATCCTCCCCGACGGCGAAGCTCTCGAGCGCTGGCAGGTGGGCGACGGGCAGATCGGTGAACAGGGCGAGATCGTCGACGAACCGTTCGGCATCGACCGCATGCGGGAGGACGACGACAAGGATTCGCTCGTCGCCGAGCTCGCGTGCCAAAGCCGCGGCCGCGAGCGCAGAACTCGAGCCCCAGGTTCCGCCGATCGTAGCGCCGTGTCCCTCTTCGAGACTGCTGACGACGTCGGCGAACCCGCTGTGCGAGCGCAGGAGTGCGGCCAGCCCTGCGAGCCGCGAAGACGACCCGGGATCGGGCGGCCGGGAACCGGTAGGCGGGGCCACGGCGAAAGTCTAGCAGGGACAGGATGCGAAGGAACCGGGTTTCACCCGGCGGGTTCCGGGTGTGCTGGGAAGCACCAACGCGAAATCCAACGCTGTGCCTCCGGACCTGGCCGAGCTGGTCGCCGTCTGGCGTCGCCTGCCCGATACCGTCCGGGCTGGGATCGTGGCCATGGAGCGGGCCTCGGGAGGGTGAGTTTGGCTGGGCGACGAGCGATCGGGAACTGCCCCAAGGTTTGATCGCCAGACGTCATCGCCGTTGGCAAGCCTGAACCTCATCGCCGGGCCCTCATCGCCAGGGGAGAACGCTTTCCCAGGACTCTCTTGTGGGTTCCAGCACTTCCGCTGCCCCGGGAAGTCATCGAAAACCAATTCGTTGACGGAAAATAAAGCTTGTCCTACGGTGGTCCCCAGGAGAGGGGGTGGGGCCTTTTTCAAGACGTTGTTCGAGGAGCGAACCAGTGAATCGGCGCAACGCCCCCCCCCGGCACGCCTAAGAAAAAACCGTCAGACCTGCGTACGGTTGTTGAGCGCCTCGAACCCCGGGCGATGCTTGCCGGATTAGGGCAGGATTCCTTGAGCGGCTTGGGATCGACCACGGCAGTGTTGCTGCCCGGTGTCTCCTCTCCCCCTGGAATCGTTTTCAACAGTGGCAGCCCCGCGCTCGGCTCGGCAGCAGGCACCGGTAGTTCCCAATCAAGCGGCCCGGTGCTCTTCAGCGGCACGGGATTTGGGACCAACTCCACACCCTCTGGGGCAGGCAGCAGTTCCGCCCCGAACGGCCCGGTGCTCTTGTCGCAGTACACCGGAGGCTCAAATGCTGGCGGACAGGGCAATGGCACCGGTAACACCCTGTCGAACGCCGATCTCTGGCGTTTGTACTGGTCAGGTGCTGGGGCCGGTTCCTCGTCGTCCAGCTCTGATGAAGGCTCTCTCGCCGACGACCCGACCATTTCGGCTCAGTACATCGGCGGATCGGGCGTTGGCCGCATCACGCCATTGGTCTACAACCCCGAGAGCGACGGCCCGCCCGTGTTCGTCTCGGGCGTGTGGACGGGCGATGCGGGCGGATGGCAGTACGTCAACGCCTCAGACGGCGAGGGCATCCCAGCAACAAAACCGGACACTGCGACAGCCAGCGTCGGTTGGTTCGACTGGTATCGGAATCTGTGGCGGAGCGAAGCGAAGCCGGTGACGCCCCAAGTCGATCAGCCTCGCGGCGCTGACATCCCCGCCTTGGGTTTGCCCGACCAGTTGCCAGCGACACGGCCGGACGGGACTATCGACCCAGTTTTCAACAACACTGTAGAAAAAGCTGCTCCAATTAGCGCAGCTGGGCTGAAAGGCGTAGATCTTGAAGAATATGTTCGAAAGCGAATGGGGGGGAGCGGAAACTTCAAAGCCCCCAACGGCCGCGACATCGACGGAATGCTTCCAGATGGTCGGTGGTATGAAGTCAAGTCTGCCTTTAACTATCTGTTCCGAAACGGCGCGTTGGATCCAAGGAATTGGAATGCGTTCACGTCTCAGATTTCTTCTGCAGCGGCCGAAGCAGCCAAACAGGGAAAGTCGTTTGTG
>CAJAYZ010000514.1 GCA_903949225.1 uncultured Planctomycetaceae bacterium | reverse complement strand
GTTGATGCGACCGGCGTTGCCATGGATCGTGATCCCGGCGCCGATCGTGAAGGTTTCGGTGGGGGTAACGCCGGGGTTATAGGCACCGCGGGTCATGAGGGAGTTCGAGGAGCTCGCCCCGAAGACGATCTCCCCGGAGCCGGCGATGGTCTGGGTGCCTTCTTCGAAGGTGACGTATCCGGTGGAGTTGCCGTCGCGATCACCGATGCGGACGGTGGCGCCGTCGAGGGTCAGACCGTTGCGGACGGTGATGGAGCCATTGGAGACGTCGAGGTCGCTGGCGAGAGTGACCCCGGAGAGGGTGCCGCCTGCGGCGACGAGTTTGCCTGTGCCGGTGGCTTCGATCCGACCGCCGGAGAGGGTGCCACCGGAGGCGATGCGGAGGGGGCTGGTGGTGTCGTTGAGGTTGAGCGTGGCGGCGGTGTTGTCGAGGGTGCCGGTGAGGTTGACGGTGCCCCGAGATCCGTCGAGGGCACCGAGTCCGGCGGTAGAGAAGGATCCGCCGAGGTTGAGGGTGGCTCCTGAGGCGGTAATCAATCCGGTGTTGGTCCAGGTGCCGGCGACGGTGAGGGCGTCGCCGTTGGATGCGGCGAGGGAGCCCTCGTTGACGAGTACGGCAGGCTCGATGGTGATGGTTCCGGGAGTGGCTCCCCCGGCGTCACTGGATGCGACGCGGGTGGTTCCTTGGAAGATCTCGATAGCGGAGAGGAGTGCGTAGTCCTGCTTGGCGACGAGGGAGGCGAGGATCTTGCCTGCGCCGTCGGCGGTGACGGAGTAGTCCTTGGCGAGCGCCTTGGAGCGGGCACCGCTCTCGGCATGGATGTCGAGTGCCGTCTGGACGGTGGAGCCGTTGAAGGCGACGTCCATGAGGCGCTGGCCGCTGGACGAGTAGGCATGCTCGACGAAGTGGAGCCGGACGCGGTAGTCGGCGCCGGCGGTGAGTCCGTCGAAGGTGTAGTTCAGCGACGAGTAGTCGTAGCGGAAGTTCTTGTAGGCGCCTTCGGGGAGGGGGTTGGTGACGGCGGAGCGGTCGACGGCGTTCGAGAAGGAGCTCGTGTAGTAGCCGGCGCCGGGCTGGTCGTATCCGAGATCGGAGGCGAAGGGAGTGGAGGCGTCGGCGGCGATCGTGCCTTCGTTGACGAGCGTGATGGGGTAGTAGTAGGCGGTCCAGTCGTCGCCGATGGCGCCGCGGTTTCCGCGGACGGTGATCCCGGCTCCGATGGTGAGCGTCTCGGTGGGGGCGGCGCCGGGGTTGTAGGCGCCGCGTGGGGTGATCGCATTGGAAGAGCTCGCCCCGAAGACGATCTCCCCGGAGCCGGCGATGGTCTGGGTGCCTTCTTCGAAGGTGACGTATCCGGTGGAGTTGCCGTCGCGGTCGCCGATGCGGACGGTGGCGCCTTCGAGGGTCAGGCCGTTGCGGACGGTGACGGAGCCATCGGAGACGTCGAGGTCGCTGGCGAGGGTGACTGCGGAGAGGGTGCCGCCGGAGCCGGTGGCGAGGAGTTGCGCTCCGTCGGTGCCGACGAACCGTGCATTTGTCAGCGTGCCGCCCGTGATCCGAAGTGGCCGCGAACTGTTGATCTCCGTCACCGTTGCCGTGCCGGAGAGCGTGATTGCCGCAGTCGTTCCGCTGGCACCGATCACCGCCGTGTCGGCCGCGCCGGGGAGGACGTCGCCGGCCCAGTTCACGGCGTCGAGGAAGTTTGTCCCCGTACCGTCCGTGCCGCCGTCCCAGGTGACCACCGCGAGCATCGAGCGCCCCTCGAGGCCTTCCACCCCGGCGAGTGTCCGGATGCCGCTGAGGCGGGCGGTCACCCGGCGAGCCGATCCGCGTCGCCGCCGCCGCACGGGGAACAGTGCCCGGAAGACCGACCAAGAGCGGGGAAAACTGCGCATGACAGAGGCCTCGTGCGGGAACGACGGTCGGGATGACGGCGACCGGATTCCGCCGCCCTTTTCGAGTGGGCTCCAAAGCCCCCTGCCACCTGTGCGGCGGCGAGGGTGCGCAGGGCCCCCTTAAAGGAAGGCGAAGGGGGCGCCGGCGAGCGGACACCCGCCGCAAAAAAACCGTCGCAGCAGGGGTTCCACGAGCGAGGCCGGTGGCCGCTTCAGCAGTCGAGAAGGTCCGTGCAATCCCCAGTCCCCGAGCCAGGGCACGGCGAGGACGGGGAAAGCGCCGACGGATGGGGCGGTTCACTCGCTGAGCCAGTCGGCGTCAGCGACGGCGCCGGAGGAACGGGATCGCGGCGAGCGAGCAAAACCCGAAGACGAGCGTCGAGGGCTCCGGCACCGCCACGACGTACCCAACGTAGGTGAAGTTGCCGTAGGATGCGAAGTCGTAGAGCACTCCGGGCGTCTTCGGGGAGGCGCCAAGCGTAAGCCTTCCGTCCGCGAGGTAGGAGGCGAGCGTCGTCTGCACGTCGCCGTACACGCGGAGCGAATACCGGAGATCGCCTTCGATCCCGTCGAATGCTGTCAGATCGAGCACAGAACCCGGATCATCGATCGACAGAGCTGTGAGCCGAAGCGCCGCAGGCGAGGCGACTTGGCCCGCGGTGAGCAGCGTGAGGGAGTCGATGGTGTCGCCGGAAAGAAGCGGAAGGTTGCTCGTCGCGGACACCGTGACGACCGGGGCGGCGATCGTCTCGTTTGTCCGCACGATCCTGCCGCCGTCGGTGACCACGAGACTGCCGGTGACCGAGAGATTCCGGGCCAGGCCGAGGACCGAGTCCGCCCCGACCACCACCCCGTCGGCGATCGTGTCGGACATTCCATAGCCTACGATAGCGCCGTCGGAGAGCTGGAGGGTGTCGACGGTGTAGGTGCCCCCCGAGCGGACGAAGCTGTCGGACCCGCTGAGCGTGAGCGAAGTCGCGGAGAGGTCCCCGGAGTCGAGCTCGAGGACGGCACCTGTGTCGACGATCACGCTCCCGAATCCCGACACATTCGTCGCGACGCGGACGGTCGTGCCGGCGTTGCTCGCCAGGAGCGATGTCGTGCCGCCGCCGGTCGTGGGATGGGAGAGATCGAGCATGCCGCCGCCGCCGACGGTTACGATGCCAGCGTCGGCGATCGACAGCGCGGCCCCGGTCGCGGCAGCGGACGCGGTTCCCAGGCCGTCGTCCCCGGAAACCGACAATGTCGAGAGCGTGAGCGCGGCCGAATTGGTGAACTGGCCACCGAACGACACGACCACCGAGTCGAGGGAATCCCCGGCGATCGACGCGAAGGTCGCCGACGACACGTTCATCGTCGTGGCGGAGAGCGTCGCCGTCGTGCGCGTGAGCGTGGCACCGCTGTTGAGGTAGGCCTGACCGGTGAGTGCGAGCGGGGAAGCGAGGTCGAGCGTCGCGCCGGTGTCGAGGAGGAGGTCGGCCGTCACCGTGTCGTCGGCCGTGAAGGAGGCCGTCGCACCGCCCGCCATCCAGAGCGAACCGGCGGAGTAGGTGCCGCCGACGGCACGGGTGAAGGAGCCCGGACCGTCGAGGTAGAGCTGTCCGGGAGAGATTGCGGATCCTGCTGCGCCGATCGTGAGCGTGCCGCCGGCGTAGACGAACAGGCCGCCATCGAACGTCGCGGCGGAGTTCAGCGTGAGCGAGCCCCCTTCGTAGATGTCGCCATAACCAGCCGCCGTGGCGCCGCCGTTCAAGAACACCTCGCCCGAGTCGTTCGCCCGGATCGATGCGCCTGTGTCGGTGAGTGTCAGAGGGCCGGTGGCGGTGTACCGCGAGCGCGTGCCCTCGGCGGATGTTCCGCTCACGAGTGCTGCTTCGAACGACCGG
>CAJAYZ010000513.1 GCA_903949225.1 uncultured Planctomycetaceae bacterium | reverse complement strand
TTGTAGGTATCGGGAAGCCGACGGTCGCGATACTGCTGCCAGTGAGCGAGCCCCGCGCTTGCCCCACCGGGCGCGATCAGCGCGACAGCCGGCACGTCGATCGTCGGGCAGGCCGCGCCTTCCGGCAGTGGGGGAAGCCGTTCGGGGCAGGGGATCGGCGCGGTGAATCGCGTCCCTGCTGCCTCGACCCGCTGACGAAACGGGGTGTAGGTGCGTGGCATGGCGGATGACAAGAACGGCAAATCGGCATCGGCGATCATGCGCATCGGAGAGTCGTAGCGATCCCGCATGCCAGCAGGGGGCGCCTCGTGGAGGAGGAGCAGATCGGACCCCCGTGCCCGCAGCGCTTGCTGGAGATCGGCGAGCGACGCGAGGAGAAAGGCCTCCTGATGAACCCCGCGCCGGACAGCCGGATCGAGGGCGAAGACCGGCAGGAGGCGCTCGTGTGTCTCCGTTGCCGCGACAAGCAGGGGATTGTCGTCGAGGCGAAGGTAGCGGCCGAGATGAACCGTCACGTCGTGCATACGGGGCACTCCAAGCATGGGGGAGCGTTCGATCGCCGACTACGGTCGGTGAAGCCGATAAGTCTTCCAGCCACCACCGAGATTCGCGGCGTCGAAGCCTCGCTGGAGAAGGATCCGGGTGGCGAGGTAGCCACGCTGGCCCACCTGGCAGTAGCAGAGGATCCGCGCACCGGCGGGGATTTCCCCAAGCCTGTCGCGGAGATCATCGACGGGGATGTTGATCGCCCCGGGTACGTTCCCTTGGGAAAACTCCTCCGGAGTGCGGACATCGAGGAGCACCGTCCCCGCCGGCACACCCCCATCGGACTCCCAGGCGAGAACCTCCTCGAAGTCGACCTGCGGGTGATCCCCGCGCAGCAGTCCCGCCGCCACGAATCCCGCCATGTTGACCGGGTCTTTTGCCGAGCCGAATTGCGGGGCGTAGCAAAGCTCCATCTCCTCGAGATCGAAGGCCGTCATTCCTGCCTGGATCGCCACGGAGATGACGTCGATCCGCTTGTCCACCCCTGCTCCCCCGACAGCCTGCGCGCCGAGGATCCGCCCCGACTCCGGATCGAAAAGCAGCTTGATAGTCATCCCCTCGGCGCCGGGATAGTACCCCGCGTGATTCGCCGGATGGATGTAGACCTTGCGGTAGGGCCGCTTCTCCCGGCGGAGGATCTTCTCGCTCGCTCCCGTGATCGCGGCGGCGGAATCGAACAGGCCGACGATCGCCGTGCCCTGCGTGCCTCGGTAACGCGATGCCCTACCGAAGATGGTATCGGCCGCAATTCTGCCTTGGCGGTTGGCGGGCCCCGCAAGTGGCACCTGGGTGGGCGATCCGGTCACGACATCGACGACCTCGATCGCATCCCCCACCGCGTAGATCGACGTGTCACTGGTCTCCATCGAGGGAGAGACCTTGATCCCTCCGCGGGGGCCGACGTCGAGGCCCGCCGCCGTCGCCAGAGCGCTCTCGGGGCGGACGCCGACGCCGAGGATGACGAGATCGGCTTCGATCGATTCCCCCGACGCGAGCTTGACCGCGACGCCCCCCTCCGTCTCCACAAATCCGGCCGCGGATTCTCCGAGCAGCACTCGCACGCCATGCGAGCGCAGGGATTGAACGATCGGCGTCGTCATCTCGGGGTCGAGGGGAGGGAGCACCTGTTGCTGCAACTCCACGACGGTGGTGTCGAGCTTGCGGTGGACGAGATTCTCCGCCAGTTCGAGGCCGATGAATCCGGCCCCCACCACGACCACCCGCCCTCCGGGATTCCCCACGGCGGCGTCGACCCGGGCCTTGATCCGATCGATGTCTTCGAGATTGCGGAGCGTGAGAACCCGGGCGGACTCGACGCCCGGTACCGGAGGCTTGAGCGGTGCGGCACCCGGCGCGAGGAGGAGGACATCGTAGGCTTCGACGTACTCGCGACCCGTGTCGGCGTCGCGAACGTGGACCGTCTTCGCCGCCCGATCGATCCGCGTGACCGTCGAGCGAGTGCGGACGTCGATCCGAAACCGGGTCCTGAGCCGCTCGGGCGTCGTCACGACGAGGCTTTGCCGTCGGGGGATCGTTTCGCCGACGTAGTAGGGAAGCCCGCAATTGGCAAACGAAACG
>CAJAYZ010000512.1 GCA_903949225.1 uncultured Planctomycetaceae bacterium | reverse complement strand
TAGCCCGGTCGGGAATTGCCGGAAGTGTCAGCAGCCCGTCTTACTTGCAGCAAGCGCTGCCGCAGCTACCGGCCTGCTGGCCCTGAGGTGCACCATCGGCCGCAGCGCTCACGGTGCAGCAGCCCTCTGCCTTGGAGGCACCGGCCTCACAGCAGGAGCAGCGGCACTCGCTGCACGTGCAGGCGCCGCTCTCGCAGCAACCGCAGCAGGCACAGGCATCGCAGGCACCGCACGACGCGGCCTGACCACCAGCGAGGGGAGAGAGGGCCATGGCGGCCCAGACGAGGAACGTGGACATGAGAAAGCTCCTTGGGAATGAACGTGGAAGAAAAGAAAACCGGGAAGACACCGGAGGGCCATGCAGGGCATGGAGACTCCGGATCCGGCTTCAGTTCCGCCACACCCCGTAGAGCACCCGCAGCGGGCGGGCATGGACCGGTAGCACAGGGCTGTCGATGACCACGGCCAGCCGGTCGGCGTCGATCGCCGTCGCGTGGACGCCATGATCGAAAACCACCGCGCCAGCACGGACGTCGGGCTCGGTGCGGACCGGGACGGCCGGCGCCTCGTCGCGAGGGACAAGGTTGCAGCGGCAGGGGTCGTCTTGAGCAGATGTTCCCTCGCAGCTGTCCGAAGCAAGGTCCGTGTTAGGGTCGGCGCTCGAGCAGCATGACTCGGCAGCGGCAGCGGCTGCCGCGTCAGCGTCCGGCCGACGGCAGCAGCGGTGAGGCGTCGCGTCGACCACAGCCGCCGCGTGAACGGGGGCGATGCCCGCAGCCAGGGGCGTAGCGACGGTTGGGGAACCGTCGTCACAACACCCGGCGCAGGCACCGCTGGCACCCGGGGACAGGAGGGAGGCGACGACCAAGGCCGCAGCGAGAGCGAGCCGCGAGCGTGGGCCCGCAGCCAGAGGCCGCAGGGCACCACGATTCAGCCCGGCACGACGATGGAGCCGGCTTCCCTGCGGCCGACCGACCGAGCGCAGACTCATCCCGAAGGAGAGCCACAAGCCCGGATTGGATCGTCGCGAAGTCATCGGAATCCACCTTCTCCTTGCCGCAGCAGCGCCCTGGAAAAGACGCGGCCGCCAACCATCTCCTGTCTCGAGTGGGCGTCGCGGCCACCTCACGGCACCGCAACGTCCAGCTGATTCTACGCGTGGTGTGGCGGGACGGTTCGCGGTTGGGGGAAAAATCGGCTGGGATCTCTCTCGCTCCCCGCCGTCGCCTCGAAATCCACTGGAAACAGAGCCGCCAGGGAGACTGGATCAGGGCTCTTCAACGAGGATCACGAACAGTTCCTTCGGCCCGTGGGCGCCGAGGACGAGGATCCGCTCAATGTCGCCGGTGCGACTCGGGCCGGTGATGAAGGAGAGCATGCTCGGCAGCGCCTCGCCGTGCCGCTCGCGGAGGGCGTCGAAGGCGTCGGCGAGGGTTGCCACGATCTGCTCGGGCGTGGCGACAACGACATGCACCGGCGGCAGCACCGACAGTGACCGGCCCCCGCAGGTGGCGCTCGAGACGAGGATCGAGCCGGTCTGGGCAACGAGGGCGTCGCACCCCGTAATGCCGGCGTCGCAGGCCTCGAGGGCGTCCTTGCGGAGGCTCGAGTCGGCGGCGGGATCGGCTGTCACTGCGGCGGCGCCGTCGACGCGGTGGGTCGCACAGGGAATGCCTGAGAGGATCGGCTCGACGAGCGGATGAGCGTGCCAGGCAACGCGCTTCCAGTCGCGCTCGCGGGCGATCGAGAAGAGGAGATCCTGCGCGGCATGGATCGTCGGCACACGGTGGAACACGGCCTTGAGCTTGCCGAGATTGTCGGCGAGCAGGGCCAGCCGCTCTTCCGGGGTGGCGCCGCCGTCGGGGAGCCAGGGACGCGCGGCCTCGAGCGCGAGCACCGGCAGGTTGCCGAGCGGTAGGGGCTGCGGATGTGGGGCCGCCCCGTGGCCAGCCATCTCCCCGGCCCGCTGATGGGGCCCGGGGCCGGGCACGGTGAGCGCCTCGCGGACC
This sequence comes from uncultured Planctomycetaceae bacterium, assembly GCA_903949225.1. Lineage (GTDB taxonomy): Bacteria > Planctomycetota > Planctomycetia > Pirellulales > UBA1268 > QWOP01. The sequence continues at coordinate 701 of CAJAYZ010000512.1, read as the reverse complement.
CGGGCGAGAATCGCGTCGCGGGCGTTCATTGGGGCCTCCCGTCGGCGTTCGTGCGGCCCCGGGCCACCGCCGGGGCGGCGCGGTGGCGCCACTGGTCGCGGAAGCTCTGCGCTGGAGCCCGCGGCAGATCGCGGCTCGCGATCCAATCGCGCAGCAGCGGCAGCCGGAGTTTTTTGAGGAGCCAGAGCGAACGGCGGAAGACGGCCCCGCCGGCGGCAACCAGCAGCGGCCGCGCGGCGACGGCGGCGAACATCCGGTGTCCGATCCGCTCGAGGCGGTTCGGCACGGCCCGGACGGCGTTGCGCCGGTTGTGGAGGAGATGGTGGTGGATGTCGATCCGCACCGGACAGGCGTCAGTGCAGGCGCCGCACAGGGAACTGGCCTGGGAAAGATGATTCCAGTCGCCGAGGCCGCGGAGATGGGGGGTGATCACCGAGCCGATCGGCCCCTGGTAGGTGGTGCCATAGGTGAAGCCGCCGACATTTTTGAAGATCGGGCAGACGTTGAGACAGGCGCCACAGCGGATGCACTGGAGGCTGTCGCGCTGTTCGGGATCGGCGAGGATCGCGGCGCGGCCGTTGTCGAGGAGGACGACGTGCATCTCCCGTGGGCCGTCACACTCATCCTCGGCCCGCGGTCCTCCGTAGAGGGTGTTGTAGCAGGTGAGCGGTTGGCCGGTCCCGGCGGTGGCGAGCATCGGG
>CAJAYZ010000511.1 GCA_903949225.1 uncultured Planctomycetaceae bacterium | reverse complement strand
TATGACGATGGCGTCGCTCATTCCATCTCTGGCTCCGCTTGCCGGCTCCGTCCGCTTCGGGGCACGGGCCACCCCTCCCTCCTTCGGCATCGGATTGCGTCTTCCGGAGGCTCCATGGTCCCACAGTGATTTCCTTCCACCCCTCCGAGGATGCTGAACATGTTCGCCGTCGATGCCCATCTTGATCTGTCGATGAATGCGCTCGAATGGAATCGGGATCTCCGCTTGCCTGTGGGAGAGATCAACGCCCGGGAGCGGGCGCGGGGGTGGACCGACAAGCCCGACCGGGGGAATGCGACGGTGGCGTTCCCGGAGCTGCGCCGGGGGGGATTCGGCCTCGTCGTTGCCACGCAGATCGGCCGGTTTGTGGCGGCCGACAATCCGCTGCCGGGGTGGCATTCGCCCGAGCAGGCGTGGGCCCAGACGCAGGGGCAGCTCGCTTGGTATCGGGCGATGGAGGAGGCGGGGGAGCTCGTCCAGATCGTCGATGCCGCGGGGCTCGACGCGCATGTAGCGCGCTGGCAGGGGGCGCTCGAAGCCGGGGCCGACACGTCGCGATTGCCGATCGGCTACGTCCTGTCGCTCGAGGGGGCAGATTCGTGTGTCACGCTTTCGCATCTCGAGCGGGCGTATGGCTACGGCCTGCGGGCGCTCGGGCCTGGGCACTACGGGCCGGGAAGGTATGCCCATGGCACCGATGCAAGCGCGCCGCTCAATGCTCAGGGGAAGGAGCTGCTCCGCGAGATGGAGCGGCTGGGAATCATCCTCGATGCCACGCATCTGTGCGACGAGGCATTCTGGACGGCGCTCGAGATTTATTCTGGCCCGGTGTGGGCGAGCCACAACAACTGTCGGGCCCTTGTCGATCACAACCGGCAGTTTTCCGACGAGATGATTCGGGCGCTCGTCTCCCGGGGCGCTGTGATCGGCGGAGCCCTCGATGCCTGGATGATGGTGCCCGGGTGGGTGCGGGGGAAGAGCCTGCCCGAGCCGCTTGCGTGCAATCTCGAAGTGATGCTCGATCATCTCGACCACATCTGCCAGATCGCCGGGAATGCCGATCATGTCGGGATCGGGTCCGATCTCGATGGCGCCTACGGCCGCGAGCAGTCGCCCTACGATCTGGAGACGATCGCCGACCTGGGGCGGCTGCCGACAATGCTCGCCAAGCGCGGGTATTCAGCAACCGACATCGGGAAGGTGATGCACGGCAACTGGCTGCGGTTTCTGCGCGGCGCCTGGCGGGCGTGAGGGGTCAGAGGCCTGCCGATGCCGTCCGCTGCTGGAGAAGAAACTCGAGGAGGTGGGGGACGTTCTCCTCGCCGATGAGTTCGGCGACGTTAGCGGGCATCGGTGAGAGCCGGGAGACGCTCGTCTCCTCGATCTCTGCGGTCGGGACGCGGATCTCCTTGCCTTGGGTGTCGGCGAGGACGAGATCGCCACCGTCGTCGCGGAGCTTGAGCCCTGAGATCGCCCGGCCATCGGTCGTGATCACGGTCGTGAGCCGGAAGGCCTCGTCGACGTTGCGGGCCGGATCGAGGGTGTCTTCGAGGAGTCGTTCGCTGCCCCGCTGGCCGATGCCGTCGAGCTGCGGCCCGATCGCGGGGCCGAAGCCACCGAGCTTGTGGCAGTTGGCACAGACCTTGTTGAACAGGCCGCGGCCGATGTCGACCGACGCCTTCCCCTGGGCATGGATCGCCGCGACCCGCTCAATCCGCTGCCGGATCGCCTCGTCGGCGGCGGGGAGATCACGCGTCAGGTCGGCGAGCCTGGCGTCGAGATCGACGATGTTCGAGGCCCGCAGCCGTTCCGACACTGGCCCGTACTGGAGGACGGCGCCGGTTGTCTTGCCGGCGGCGACAAGCTGGAGGAGACGCTCGGCTCCGGCCGGCCGCGTGGCGAGGGCCCAGGCCGCGGCCTGCCGGAGCGATGGCGGTGCCGTGGCGACCACTTCGCAGAGCGTCTCCCGGCTCGCTTCGGCATCGACGCCACCGAGTTGGCGGAAGATCGCCTCACGGAGCGGTGCGGGCTCCGCCGCGTCGAGGGCCACCGCCGCCAGAAGGGGGCTAGCCCGGTCGGGATCGAGGGAGAGGAGCGCGTTGGCGGCGGCGGAGCGGACGTGGGGAGGAAGGGACCGGTCGCTGAGCGCCGCGGCGACGTCGCCCGCCGGCGCGGCGGACGGCAGCTGCTCCACGACTTTGAGCGCCACGAGCGTCTCCGCGGCTTGACGATCCTCGTGCCGGGCGAGGACCCCGGCGGCGAGCTTCCCTCCCCAGTCGGCGAGCGTCGTGCCGGGCGTGAGGCGCTTGCCCGCCCGGCCGAGGCCTTCGAAGAAGGCGGCGAACAGACGCTGCTCCGCGCCGACATCGTCGCTCGACGCGTCGCGCCCCAGGGTCAGGATCAGCGCTTCCGCGATCCGCTCATCGGGGCAGAGCCGGGCGACGCCCGACGCGGCCCGCTCGAAAAGCGCGCCGCCGGACCGCGCCATCACGAACGCCTGCCACGCCGCCTCGGCGTCGGGCACCGCCAGCAGCACGTCGATGAGCCGCTCGCGGTCGCCGGGGAGGAAATGCCATGTGGTGAGGTCCGCTGGGGCCACGGCACGTCCACCGGGGGCGGAGCGGAGATGGTTGCGCATGGCGATGCGGAGGGCGTGGACGAGTTGGACGTCGGCGGCGTCGGCGGCGCGGAGGGCTCCGAGCAACGCCGCGAGCGTGGCTCGCGACGGATGGCTGCCGAGGGCCTCGGCGGCGGCCCGACGGACGGACGCGTCGTCATCGGCGAGCATCCGCGTCACCGTCGCCGCCCGCTCGCCGTCGAGGCCTGGCCACCCGGCTGCAGCGTCGAGAGCCTTGACGAGTTGGACCCTCACCATCCGCTCAGGATCCTGCGAGAGCTGCTCAATGGAGCGTGAATCGAGCCGGTCGAGCCGGGCGAGGATCCAGGTTGCCAGGGCCCGAGCGGTTGCCGGCGCTGCGGTGTCGGAGGCGAGCAGGAGGCAGTCGCGGGCGACGCGCTCGTCGGTCACGCCGAGTGCCAGGAGTTGCTCGAAGGCGAGCCGGCGGACGGTTTGGTTAGCGTGCCTGAGGAGGGAGAAGAGCTTGTCGGCCGGGGCCGAGGTGAGGTCGAAGGGAAGGAGAGACCCGTCTGTTTGGGCCCGGTCGCGGCCCACGGCTCCATCCCCCTTCCACACCACCCGCCAGATCCGGCCCCGTTCCCGGTCGCGGCGCGGGTGGAGGAGATCGACTTCGTAGTGACCGATGATGCAGTTGTAGAAGTCGGCGACATAGAGGGCACCGTCGGGGCCTGTCTGGAGATCGACCGGGCGGAACCACCAATCGTCGCAAACAAGAAAATCCTCCGGGGCCTCGACCCACGGAGACGATCCCTTCCACTGGAGCCGGTCACGGTGAATGGTGTTGGTGATCACGTTGCCGACGAACAGGTTTCCCTGGTAGTCGGCGGGAAAGCCTTCTGAATCGTCGTACACAAGCGCCCCCGCGATCCCGGTGGAGCCATGGTCGTGGCCGGTCATCGCCGGCGCGTAGCCAAGGCCGTCATGCGGCTTGCCGAAGCTTTCGTAGATGCCCCCCCGCAACAGCATCGTCACGGGGCGCGAGTGGCAATCGGCGGAGAACTGGTTGCCGAGGGAATCGAAGCACATTCCGAACGGGTTTACCTGACCCCAGGTGACCTGCTCGATCGCCGAGCCATCGGGCTTGAAGCGGTAGGTGTTGCCCGACTGCATCGTGAGAACGACCTCGCCCTCCCCTTTGAGCTTGACCCGCGAATCGTTGCGGAAGCCGTGGCAGGCATACACCCAGCCATCGGGGCCCAAGCGGAACGAGTTCTGGTCACCGTGGGTGTCGACGAAGTCGAACGGGCCGTAGAGGATCTCGCGCGTGTCGGCCTTGCCGTCGCCGTTGGTGTCGGCGAGCTTCCAGATGTTGGGAATCGACCAAACGATCGCTTCGTCGCCTGGCCCAAGGGGGAGGACGCCGATCGGGATGTTGAGATCGTCGGCGAAGCGAACCGCCTTCCGCGCCCGGCCATCGGGGCCGAAATCGGAGAGGACGGTGAGCCCATCGCGGTGCG
>CAJAYZ010000510.1 GCA_903949225.1 uncultured Planctomycetaceae bacterium | reverse complement strand
GCAGACGAAGTTCCGTCCGGAGCCGATCGCCTCCTCGATCCGCGTCCGCGTGCGGGCGACGAGGTCGGCCGTGATCACGCCGGAGAGGACCACCTGCACCCCCTTCCAGCCGCCATCGAGGGTCGGATCGGCCTCGAGCGCCGTCTCGCTGAGCCCGAGACTCCGCGCCACCTCGGCGGGCGTCCGCGCCAGCGCCCGAGCCACTCCCAACTCCCGCGCCCGCCGCCCCGACAGCGCCAAGGGCACCGGTCCGATCTCCTCTTCATCGAGGATCGCGGCCCGATCGCGGAGGGCAGGCACCTCGGCAGCCGTCACGAGCTGGTCGCCGTCGTCGGTGGCCACACGCACGACCCGCGCCTGGGGATCGAGGAGGGCCTGGGCGAGCGCCGGGGGGGCGGTCTTCCGGCGGGCGGCCACCTGGGCATAGACCGCGCGCATGGCGTCGTCGATGAACGGCTCGTCGGCGTTCGCCGGGCCGAAGATGGCGTCGGGGGCGAGCACGATTTCCTCGCAGGCCAGGGCCACGAGGACGGCATGCCCGCGGGCCCCCGCCGGGAGCCAGGCCACCGTCTTCACGCCGGAGAGGCGCGGGTCGGCGAGGAAGCGGGCCAGCGCCAGCGATCGACCGAAGTCGCTTGCCCCCGCTCCCGGATCGTCGGCGCCGTCAAAGCGGAACACGAGCACCCCGCGCTCGCCGGGGCGGGCGAGGAGCCGATCAAGATTGCGGAGGACCGTCCCCTCGACCTGCGTGTCACGGGTGCCGGTGATCGGCAAGCGGAGCGGGACGACGGCCACCGGGACGTCGCGCGGCGCGACCGCGCCCCCTCCATCGATCACGGCTTTGGCCGGATCGGCGGGATCGGCAGGCCCCGCGCCGCCAGCCCCCGTGCCCAGCATCGTCGCGACGAGGAGCGCCGCGGCAACGAGCGCTCGCCGCGCGGCGGTGACGGTTGCCGGGGAGCGTCGCTGACGTTCCCAAACGTCACCGGCGTGGACGAGGGCCGGGGATGACCCCGTCCACAGGCTGTCGGGTGTCGCGGCATTGAATGGCATGACCGTCCTCAGGTGCCGGGGGGCGACAACCGACGAATTCTATGGCCATCCCTGGCGGAGTCAAAAAAACCGGGCCCATCCCCGCCGTGCCAACACCGCTTATACTCCCGGGATGGACACAACCCGCTCACAAATCGTTGCCGAACTGGTCCCCCTGATCACCGCCAAGGCCCTCCGCCGCGGGACGTTCCGTCTCGCCTCCGGACGGGAGGCGAGCTTCTACCTCGACGCCAAGCAAGTCATCCTCGACGCCCGCGGCTCGATGCTCGTCGGCCGGGCGATCCTCGAAATCCTCCGAGCCCACGGCCCCCTGCCGGCCGCCGTCGGGGGGATGTCGATCGGGGCCGATCCAGTGACCAGCGCCGTCGTCACGATGGCCGGGGTCGCCGGGCTCGATCTGCGCGGATTCATGGTCCGCAAGGAGCCGAAGGATCATGGCACGAAACGCTACATCGAGGGTCCGGTCGCCCCTGGCGACAGGGTGGTGATCGTCGAGGATGTGACCACCACGGGGGGATCCTCGCTGCTGGCGATCGACCGGGCGATCGAGTTCGGCCTCGTTGTCGAGCGCGTGGTCACCGTCATCGACAGGCTCGCCGGGGCCGGCGACACGCTCGCTGCCCGCGGCATCCCCCTCGACGCGATCGTGACGATCCGAGATCTGGGTATCGAGCCCGACGCCACCTGACCGGGGCCCGTTACCTCGGCAGCCGTGGCTCACGGGAGGATTGCAGCGCATGTCCCCCACTCCCTCAATCCTCCACGGTGCCACCATGCATCACTCTGCCAGGCGATCGGGGATGGCTGCCGAGTGGTTGCTCGTCGCGCTGTTGCTCCCCATCGTGCCGGCACTGGCGGGAACGACCAGCGTCCCCCCCGCCGAGCCCGCGCCGGAGGCGATCGCCGCGCTCATCGCCCGGCTGGGAGACACCGACTTCCAGCGCCGGGAGGCAGCCTCGGCCGAGCTCAAGGCGATCGGCCCCGCGGCGGTCGATGCCCTCCTGGCGGCCGCCGAACTCGACCGCGATCTCGAGGTCGCGTTGCGGGCCCGATGGCTCGTCGACACGATCCCCCTCGGCATGCCGCACGATCCCGCCGAAGTGACGCGGTTGCTCGAGAGCTACAAGCAGCGAGACTTCGCCCGACGTGTCCGTGTCATGCACCGCCTGCTCCGCGTCGACGACGACGCCGGCATCGAGGCCCTGGCGCGGATCATCCGCCTGGAGCGCTCGCCGGAGGGATCGCGCGTGGCGGCGGCGCTCCTCGTGCGGGAATGGCAGGCGGACAACCGCTGGTGGCCGGCGATCGCCGCCCGCGCGACCGCCGGGCTGGGGTCGAGCGTTCGGCCGGCGGCTGCCTTCACTCGGGCCGTCATCGAGTTCTCCGCGGCGCAGACGCCCGCGGCTCGAGACGCGGCGCTCGCTGCGGCAGCCACGGCGCTGGCGCACCTCGAACGCACCGACGGCGACCACGGCCCCCGGCAGGAAGGAGCCGATGAGGATGAGGAAGACGACGGCGATCAAGGAGGCTCTGGCGCCGACGCAACGGAGGTCGGGAGGATCTTCGCCCGCACGCGGATCGCCATGCTCCTCGCCACCGGCCGGAAAGACGAAGCGATCGCGGCGGGCAAGGCGTTGCTCGCCGCCCAGTGGGACGGCGTCCCCGCCGCCCAGATCTCCTCCCGGACGATCGAGACGCTCACGTGGGGCACCGATCTGGGCATCCCGGGGATCGTCGACCAGATCCACGATGCCCGTCCCGACCTGATCACGGCCAATCCCCTTGTGGCTTGCGCCGCTGCCGCCGCCGAACGGACCCGCGGTGATCTCGGCCGGGCGACGGCCCTGGCAGACACTGCCTTCGCCGCCATCAAGACCCAGGGGGGCGGGCGCAACACCCGCCTGATGATGCAGTCGGGCCTAGTCATGGCGCGTTGGGGATGCGTTGACTGGGCGGTGCGTGCCTACACGGCCGTTCTCGACGATCCGCAGTCCCTGCCCTACGAGTACTGCTACACCGCGATCCTCGCCGCCGAATACCTCCACGAACTCGGTCGCGAGGAGGAGGCGGCGGCGTGCCTCGGGCGCCTGTTCGGACCAAACCCTCCCCGGCGCGATTTCAATGTCGAGCAGCAGCTCGCCCAAATCGGCCGCGACCATCGGGCCACCCACGCCCGGGCCGACTTCTTTGCCTCGTGTGCCGCGGCGACCCGCGGCGATGCCGCCGAACGGCGCCGGCTCCTCGAGACCGCCCTCCGCTCCCTCGGCAAGGATGTCGACTCCCTCATCGCCCTCTACCATCTGCCCGACAACACGCCCGACCAGCGATCCGACGCCGTCCGTCGCATCAACGAGGCGCTGCGGCAGATCGAAAACGAGATCCAGAGCGTTCCCGACGACGCCAATGGCTACAACGAATATGCCTGGCTCGTCGCCAACACCGAGGGGGATGCCGACAAGGCGACGCGTTACTCCCAGCAGTCGCTGGTGAAGTCGTTCGACAACTCGAGCTATCTCGACACCCTCGCCCATTGCCGGGCCGCGGCCGGCGACCTCGCCGGGGCCGTCCGCTGGCAGAGCCTGGCGCGACGTCATGAACCGCACAACCACACGATCGAGAAGAATCTCAAGCGGTTCGAGGCGATGGCGGCGAAGGCGGCAGCGAAACCATGACCGGGCCTTCCCCCGCAGCGGCGAGCCTGGTGCCGGAAGCGCGGCTGGCGACGATTCGCGATGGCCGGCGGATCGCCGTCCGCGAGGCGGGAAGCGGAGTGCCGGTCGTCCTCCTCCACGGATTTCCCCTCGATCACTCGATGTGGGACGGGCAGTGGCGACTCGTAGCGCCGAGAGGATGGCTCGACGGAGTCGCCCGGCTCATTGTTCCCGACCTCGCCGGATTCGGCGGCAGCGACGGCCCGACGTCGTCGTCGATCGCCGCCATGGCCGACGAGGTTGTGGCGATCCTCGACGCCCTTGGGTGCCAGGAACCGGTTGTCGCTTGCGGCCTCTCGATGGGGGGCTACGTCGTCCAGCATCTCGCCATCCGCCACCCGGCCCGCCTCCGCGGGCTCGTGCTGGTCGACACGAAGCTCGAAGCCGACACCCCCGAAGCGCGGGCCGGCCGCGTCGATCTCTCCGAGCGTGTCGGCCGACTGGGGGCAGGAATCGCCGCCGAGGCCATGGTCCCCCGCCTCCTTGCGCGGGGCGCTGGCACCGATCGCCGCGTGATTGAGACCCGCCTCCGCGACACCATCAAGCAGACGGCCGTGGCCACGATCCAGACGGCGCTTAAGGCGCTCGGTGATCGTCCCGACATGACCGCCGCCGCCGCCGGGGTTTCCCTGCCAACGCTCCTCGTCGTCGGCGCGGAGGACATGATCACGCCGCCGGAGTGCCTCGAGCGCGCCCAAGCGCTGATCCGTGGGGCGGAGCTGGAGACGATTCCCGGATGCGGCCACATGACGCCGATGGAAGATCCGGCTGCGTTCAATGCCAGACTCGCCTCGTTCCTCCGGGAACGGGTCGTCTAGTTCCTCCGGGAACGGGTCGTCTAGTTCCTCCGGGAACGGGTCGTCTAGTTCCTCCGGGAACGGGTCGTCACGGCGTCTCCGGGGCGCCCTCAGGGGGCACCGTGACGGGGCGATCCTCCGGTGGACGCTCGCTCGCCGGCGGACTGGGCATCCCCCCGCGGCCCCGCTCCCCGCGCTGTTCCGAACCGTTGCGGTTGCCGCGCATCGAGCCCGGCCGATCTCCGCCGAAACCGAAGCCCCCGGGCCAGCCTCGCCCCGGCGGATCACCGGCGTCTCCGCGCCCTGGCGGAGCCTGTGGGAATCTCGGCCGGGCATTGAAACGGGCGTAGCGATCGAGCCATTCCAGCCGATCTTGCGATTCAAGCGCCACGACCGAATGGCGATCGGCGGGATCGCGCCACGCCAGCCAGCGGTGCCACGATCGGGCCGCGCCCACGAGCGTGCCGAGTTCCCCGTCCGGATCTCCCTCTCCCAGCGCCCGGGCAAGCTCGATGACGTCATGGCGCCGAGCGAGCGGCAACCCCTGGAACGCCGCCGCCGCATCAGCCAACCGGCGACGCGCCTCGGCGTCGAGCTCCTCGACACGTTCGCGCCGCGCGTCGAGTTCGCCGGCCGGGGTCTCGGGGCCGAACGGCCCGTCCTGGAGGGCCTCGAGCGTGTCGTTGAGCTGTGGCCAGTCGTCATCCTCGTCCGGAGAAGCCTGAGGCGAATCGGGGCGTGCCGCGCCGTCTGCCGGACGCTCTTCCGGGGGCCGGCCAAACGGAAACCGACGCGGGGGCGGGTAGGCCCGTTCGGCGACCGAGTTGAGAAACGCCACGGAGCCCGCCTCCTGGAGGACGCCAAGGTGCTCGACCACGGGGAGGTATTCGAGGATCCGCTCGTCGGGATCGGGGGTCGTGGCCCTGCCGACGACCAATCCGATCGTAAGGGCCCCGACGACACATCCCGCCGGCCCCCACCACGACCGGCGCAGCGTCCGGCTCGGTTTCGTCCGGGGTGCGCTGCGCCCGGTCGCCGAGACGGCCGCCATCTCGATGGTGGTCGAGGCGAGGCTCGAGGGGGCGGCCGAGGGCGCGAGGCCGTCGAGCAGGAGGCGGATGTCGTCGAGGGGATCAGCCGCCGGACCATCGCTCCCTGGCCGGGGTGGAGGATCGGCGTCGGCTGGCGTCGAGGCGGATCGGCTCATGGCGCCGCTCCGCCGGGCTCTCCGGCGGCCGGAGCGCGGACGCCATCGCGCTGATACGACTCGAGCGTGGCGCGCAGTTGGTCGCGGGCCCGGAAGAGGAGCGACTTCACGGCGGGCACCGACAGCCCCATCGCCGTGGCGATCTCCTCGTACGAACAGTGCTCGAACTTCGCCAGGAGCACGGCCATCCGCTGGTTGTCGTTGAGGGAGGAGATCGCGTCGCGAACGACCGATTGGAGCTCCTGCCGATCGGCCTCGCGGGCGGGCCGTTCGCCGCTGGCGGCGACCGCGATCTGCTCCAGGCCGACGGCACTCGATGAGGCCGACGTCGAAGGGGCCACCCCATGCTCCTTCCGCCGGTAGGCCCGCTGTCGGAGATCGCTGGCCACGTTGTTGGCGATCGTGTGGACCCAAGTGGAGAACTTCGCCGTCGGCCGATACCCCTCCCGCGCTCGGTAGACGCGGAGGAAGACTTCCTGGGCAAGATCCTCGGCGGTGGAATGGTCGCCGGTGTGGTGGAGAAAGAGCGTCACGAGCCGGTCTTGCCAGAGCGTGACCAGTTGCTCGAAGGCTTCGGCATCGCCAGCCTGCACACGGAGCATGAGGTCGGCGGAGGGATCAGCCGAGGTGGCCATGGAACGAATCCCAGCCCCAATGAGCCCCGAGCATCCCCACCGGGGAGCTTTCGCGAGCTCGCACCCGCACCCCGACTGCCGCACCCGGGCACTCGTGGACTGTTGACCTGAACCTACACCATTGACCTGAGCCTACGGTCAGTGGAGCGGAGGAGGATCGAACTCCCAACCTCGGCATTGCGAACGCCGCGCTCTCCCAGTTGAGCTACCGCCCCGTCGAAGGCGGGCGGCTCTGCGGAGGCGCCCACCAGGGAATCCGATGGTATGGCAGCCCGGAGGCGATGTCCAGCCTGCCAGTCCCGGGGCGCTACAATGGCGCCCGCCCTGCCGTTTTCCCCGCCATCCCCCCGGCCTCTTCCCATGCAAGTTCCCCCGATCGTGGTCCGCGGTGCCCGCGAGCACAACCTCCGGGACGTCACTGTCGGAATCCCCCGCGGCCGGCTGGTCTGCCTCTCCGGAGTGAGCGGATCGGGGAAGTCGAGCTTGGCGTTCGACACGCTCTATGCCGAGGGTCAGCGGCGGTACGTCGAGAGCCTCTCCACCTTTGCCCGCCAGTTCCTCGGCCAGCTGCCGCGGCCGGACGTCGACAGCGTCACGGGCCTCTCTCCCTCGATCTCCATCGCGCAAAAGTCGGCCGGGACAAACCCCCGTTCGACGGTGGCGACGATGACCGAGATCCACGATTTCCTCCGCGTGCTCTACGCGCGGGTCGGTCGCGCCCACTGCCCGGAGTGTGACGGTGTCCTCGAGGCCCAGCCCCGCGACGCGATCGTCGAGCGGATCCTCGCCCAGCGGGGCGGGCGGAGGATCCTCGTGCTCGCGCCCCTGGTGCGCGACGCCAAGGGGGAACACCGCGACCTGTTCACCGATCTCGTCCGTCAGGGATTCACCCGGGCCCGCGTCGATGGCCGCGTCGTCCGCGTCGAGGATCCGCCGCCGCTCGAGAAGCTCCTCAAGCACACGATCGAGGTGGTGGTCGATCGGCTCGTTCCGGGCGAAGCGACCCGTAGCCGGCTCGCCGAAGCGGTCGAACTCGCGCTCCGCACCGGTGGGGGAATGGTGATCGTAGCCGCCGAGCCCGAGGGGGAGTCGACGCCCGCCGAGGCACCGGCACCGTCTGCGGCGCGGAAGAAGAAGGCGAAGCGAAAGGCCGGCGATGACGACGACGACGAAGCGGCCGATCGACCGGTCCAAGCGGGCTCCGACGAGCTCGTCCTCTCGAGCCGCTACGCCTGCACCGCCTGTGGGGTGAGCTACGCCACCCCCGAACCGCAGCTGTTCAGCTTCAACAGCCCGCAGGGGGCCTGCCCGGCCTGCGAAGGGCTCGGCGAGATCTACGGCATCGACCCCGACAAGCTCGTTACCGAGCCGGGCAAGTCGCTCCGTAAAGGAGCGCTGGGGATCCTGGGGAGCTTCCGCGACATGCCGCGCTGGATGCGGCGCCTGTTCACGGGAGTCGCCGCGCACGCCGAAGCGAAGCGCAAGCTCCCCGCCGGCACCCTCCTCGACACCCCGTGGGAGGATCTCACGCCGCTGCAGCGGCGGATCTGGCTCGAGGGCACGGGCCTCGAAGAGATCCGGATGGCCTGGAAGCGAGGCAAGGCCGAACGGGGGGCAAAGACCAAGTTCGAGGGGATCCTCTCGATGCTCGGCAACCGGTGGCGGAATGCCAAGAGTGGGATCCTCCGGCGGATGCTCGAGAAGCTGATGCGGATCACCCCCTGCCACGGGTGCCAGGGGGCCAGGCTCTCGCCCCAGGCGCGGGCCGTGCGGATCACCACCGCGTCGAAGCCGGCCCGCGCGGCGCACGGGCCGGAGCTGTCACTCGACCGCCTCTGCGGCCTCCCGATCGCCGACGCGCGGGAGTTCCTCGCCGCGCTCACGCTCGACGCGACGCAGGGCGTGATCGCTGCGGAGCTCCTCAAGGAGATCCGCTCGCGGCTCGATTTCCTCGATCAGGTCGGCCTCGGCTACCTGGCCCTCGACCGCAAGGCACCGACGCTCTCCGGAGGCGAGAGCCAGCGGATCCGCCTGGCAGCCCAGATCGGCTCAGGGCTCTCGGGGGTGCTCTACGTCCTCGACGAGCCTTCCATCGGCCTTCATCCGCGCGACAACACCCGCCTGCTCGGGGCGCTCGAAGCACTCCGCGACAAGGGGAACACCGTCGTCGTTGTCGAACACGACGAGGAGACGATCCGCGCCGCCGACTGGGTGGTCGACTTTGGCCCCGGGCCGGGGAAGCGCGGCGGCGAGGTGGTGGCGGCAGGGACGCCCGACGACGTGGCGGCTAACCCGCGGAGCATCACCGGGGCGTTCCTTTCGGGGCGCGACCGGATCGAGATCCCCGCCAATCGCCGGCCACGCAGCGAGCGGCGACTGCGGATGGAGGGGGTGCGCCACAATAACCTCCGCGGCGTCGACGTGGAGATTCCGCTCGGGCTCCTCGTCTGCGTCACCGGCGTCTCAGGGAGCGGGAAGAGCTCACTCGTCGGCGACGTCCTCGAGCCGGCGCTCCGCGAGAAGCTCGGGAGCGAGGCGGCGCGTCCGGGCGAGTTCACCGCGCTGCTTGGGGCCGATGAGATCGACAAGGTGATCGTCATCGATCAATCGCCGATCGGCCGCACGCCCCGGAGCAACCCAGCCACGTACGTGAAGGTGTGGGACGACATCCGCAACCTCCTCACGATGCTCCCCGATGCGAAGACGCGTGGCTGGAAGGCAGGGCGATTCAGCTTCAACGTCGCCGGGGGGCGGTGCGAGGCCTGCGAGGGAAACGGCTCGGTGCGGCTCGACATGGACTTCCTCGCCGATGTCTGGGTGACCTGCGAGACCTGTGGCGGGGCCCGGTTCTCCCGTGACACCCTCGAGGTGCGCTGGAAGGGAAAGAACGTCGCCGACCTCCTCGGGATGGAGATCGGCGACGCGCGGACGCTGTTCGCCGATGCCCCCGACATCGCCCGCAAGCTCGAGACGCTCTGCGACGTGGGCCTCGATTACCTCCACCTCGGCCAACCCTCCCCGACGCTCTCCGGGGGCGAAGCCCAGCGGGTGAAGCTCTCCCGCGAGCTCGCCAAGCGCTCGACGGGGCGGACGCTCTACATCCTCGACGAGCCGACGACCGGGCTCCACATGGCCGACGTCCGCCAGCTCCTCGTCGTCCTCGAGCGGCTCGTCGATGCCGGCAACACCGTCCTCGTCGTCGAGCACAACCTCGACGTTGTGAAGCGATCAGACTGGGTGATCGACCTCGGCCCCGAGGGGGGCTCCGGCGGGGGAAAGATCGTCGCCGAGGGAACTCCGGAGAAGGTGGCCCGGGCGAAGGGATCGCAGACCGGAATCGCCCTCAAGGCGGTCCTCGCCGCCGGCGCCGCAAGCCCGCCCCCCCGGCGGGCGCCGCGGAAGCGCGCGGCCGTCGATCCGGCGGCCCTCGAGCGCGACACCCTGGCGCGGATCACGGCCGCCTCGCGTGACCCCGGCCCCGCCTCGATCGAGGTCCGTGGCGCCTGCCAGCACAATCTCAAATCGGTTGATGCCGATATTCCCCGTGGCGCCATGACCGTCTGCTGTGGGCCGAGCGGCTCGGGGAAGACGTCGTTGGCCTTCGACACCCTCTACGCCGAGGGGCAGCGGCGGTATGTCGAGAGCTTGAGCCCGTATGCACGCCAGTTCGTCGGCCAGGTGCCAAAGCCCCTCTTCGAGCGGATCGAGGGGCTGTCGCCGGCGGTGGCGATCGAACAGCGAGCCACCGGCAGCACGCCCCGCTCGACGGTCGGCACGCTCACGGAGATGTACGACTACTTCCGCGTCCTCGGCGCCCGGCTGGGAAAGATGCATTGCCCGGAGTGCGGCGTGCCGGTCGGGGCGCGGAGCGTCGACGAGACCGTCGCGCGGCTCCTCGCCCATCCGCCGGAAACGCGGATGCTCCTCCTGGCGCCGGTGGAGCCGCGCGTCGGCCAATCCTCCGACGCGTTCTTCGCAACGCTCAAGGCGGCCGGTTGGGTGCGCGTGCGGATCGACGGGCGCACCGTTCATCTCGACGACAAGCCGGAGCTCGACCGCAAGCGGAAGAACCGGATCGAGATCGTCGTCGACCGCGTCACCGCCGATCCCGCCTCCCGCAGCCGGCTCGCCCAGAGCGTCGAGGCGGCGTTCGTGGCGGGAGGGGGCACGATGCTCGTCGCGCGGCAGGCCGAGGGACACGGCGGCGAAGCCCTCGAAGAGCCCGACTGGCCCGTCGAGGTCCACAGCCGACTGCTCGCCTGCCCGGGCTGCGGCCGGGGCTTCAAGCCGCTCGAGCCGCGGCAGTTCTCCTTCAACAGCCCGCTGGGGTGGTGCCCCCGCTGCGATGGCCTGGGGACACGCACCGGCGTCGAGCATTCGTCGCTCGTCCGCGATCCGACGCTGTCGCTCGCCGACGGCGCCCTCGATCTCTGGCCGCAGCTGGCAAGCCCGGTCTCGCGGGCGATGCTCGTCGCGCTCTGCACGGCGACCGGGCTGCCAACCGACGTGCCGCTCGTGGATCTCTCCGGCCTCCAGCAGCGAGTGCTCTTCGAGGGGACCGGCGAGCGCTGGATCGAGGTGCCCCATCCCGCCGGTGGCGCGAAGGATCCCGGCCCGTGGTTTGCCTTCCGCTTCAAGGGGCTGGAGCAGGCCTGCGAGGAGGCGGCCCGGCTCGTGGTCGGGCTCCGCGGTCGGGTCGACGCGGTGCTCGGCGAGGTGCCGTGCAGCGAGTGCGGTGGCAGCCGGTTGGCCGATGTCGCCTCGGCGGTGACGCTCTGGGGCCGCCCCCTCGATGTCTGGTGCCGCATGCCCTTGGGCCGGCTCAAGGGGGAGCTCGAAGGGGTGACGCTTGCCGACTCGGAACGAAAGATCGCCGCCGACCTCCTCCGCGAGCTCCTCTCCCGGGTCACGTTCCTGGTCGATGTCGGCCTCGACTACCTCGATCTCGCCCGGCCGGCCGGCAGCCTCTCCGGCGGTGAGCTCCAGCGGATCCGTCTGGCAGCCCAGGTCGGCAGTGGCCTGACCGGCGTGCTCTATGTCCTCGACGAACCGACGATCGGCCTCCATCCGCGTGACACCCATCGCCTGATCACGGCGCTTGCCAAGCTCCGCGACCTCGGCAACACCCTCGTCGTCGTCGAGCACGACCGCGATGTCGTAGCGGCCGCCGACACGACGCTCGACTTCGGCCCGGGGAGCGGCCGTGAAGGGGGAAGGATCGTCGCCCAGGGGCCACCGGCGACGCTCGCCACCCTCCCCGACAGCCCCACCGGCCCGTTCCTCGCCAGCCGTCGGGCCTGCGATGCGGTCGTCGGGCGGAAGGAACGCGACGGTCGCCGCGAGCCGACCGGCTGGCTCGAGATCCGCGGCATCCGCCATCGGACTCTCAAAGGGCTCGATGCCCGCATTCCCCTCGGCGTGCTCGCCGCCGTCACAGGCCCCAGCGGGAGCGGCAAGACGTCGCTGGTCCTCGAGGT
>CAJAYZ010000509.1 GCA_903949225.1 uncultured Planctomycetaceae bacterium | reverse complement strand
GGGTGCTCGAACAGGTGAAGATCGACCTTTGCTTCGGGAGCCGCCCGGTGGTGATCCTCGGAGACGGGGCCGGGCTCGTCTATTCCGTCCTCGGCGCCTCGCACCAGTGCGGAGAGGATGTCGCCTGCCTCAGGCCCCTCCCCCACATCGCGATCTACTCCCCTTGCGATGCCCACGAACTCCGCGCCTGCTGGATTGAGGCCCGGGGCAACTCGACCCCGTCCTACCTGCGGATCGGCAAGTCGCACCCCGACGACATCCATCCCGGCCCCGTCCTGGGCACCTCCCCGAAAATCGTCCACGAGGCGACGCCGGGATCGCCCCGGGCCGTGATCGTCGCCACCGGCGCCATGGTCCGAAACGGCCTGTCCTTCGCCCGCGCGCGCGGCCTCCGCTGCATCTCCGTCCCCCGGCTCAAGCCCGCGCCGGTCGAATTGATTCCCCTTCTCGGCGATGCCGAGCGAGTCGCCGTCATCGAGGAACATGCAAGCACGGGCGGACTGTGGAGCCTCGTTCTCGAGCTGCACCAAGCTGCCGGCACCAACCCTTCGCTGCGTGTTGAAGCCTTCGGCCTTCGGACGATGTTCACCGCAACGGCGGGCGACCACCAGCACGCCCTCGGCGAGCACGATCTCGACGACGAGCAGTTGGCCAGGCGACTCTCGGCGTGGCTCGGCGCCGAGCGGCCCTTGACCGACTGAACCGGGCGCAACTGAAGGGGGAGCGCGGCCGCCCACCGGTAGCGGCCCCCCCTTTCTCAATGCTCACACCTCGACCGTCCGCGCCTCCTGCGCGCCGACCGCAAAGACCCGCCGGTAGCGGGCAACTTCAAGCGCAGGCCCAAGGGCCTTGGCCGGATTGTCGGAGAGCTTCACCGTCAGCCGGCCGTCGGCGCTCACGGCCTTGCAGACGAGGCTGAAGGGGGCGAGAGCATCGGCAGCGCACAGCCCGCGGAAGTCGTTGGTGAGGAGCGTGCCCCACCCGAACGCCACCTTCACCCGTCCGGCGAAGCGGCGATGGAGCGATTCGATCTCGGCGACGTCGAGGCCGTCGGAGAAGATGACGACCTTGTCTCGCGGATCCTCGCCATGGGTCCTCCACCATTCGATGGCCATTTCCGCGATCCCGACAGGATCGCCCGAGTCGATGCGGATGCCGCTCCATCGCGCGACCGACTCGGGGGCCCGGGCGAGAAACCCGGCCGTGCCGAAGGTGTCGGGGAGAAGAATTCTCAAAGGAGCGGCGTAGTCGGCCTCCCAGTCGGCAAGCACCGCATAGGGCGCTGCCGCAAGGGCCTCGTCGCCGTCGGCCAAGGCCGCGTAAACCATCGGCAATTCGTGGGCACTGGTGCCGATCGGATCGACCCCGTGCCGCATCGCCAAGAGGACGTTCGACGTGCCGAGAAACGCCCGCCCCAGCCGGTCTCGGGCCCGGACAACAGCCTCCTCCTGCCAGGCAAACGAATGCCGGCGTCGCGTCCCGAAATCAGCCAGCCGCAGCCCTTCGAGCTTGGAGAGGCGATCGAGCTTGGCCTCGAGCCTGGCCCCTGCTTCCACGTAGAGGCGCTGCCGGCTGGCGCTCGGCATCCCCTCGAGCACGGCGCGACTGCGAAGCTCCATGAGGATTGCCAGCGCCGGCACCTCCCACTGCATCACCGCCGGCCAGGGGCCGGTGAAGGTGAGGTCGAATTGGCCGTTACGGACGTCGAGCACGTAGGGAGGAAGACGGAGATCGGCAAAGGCAGCGACAAACGCCTCAGTGAAGATTCGCCTCCCGCCGACCTCGAGCCCGCAGAGGTAGGCCGACTCGGCGGGCGTCAGGGCGAGCGTCCTGGCCCGGTCGAGCTCCGCCCGCAGCTTGTCCTCGTCCACCTCCTCGGCCAGCCGCACCGACGTCGTCCGATTGACGATGGAAAACGTCACCTCGACTGCAGGCCGGTGACGGATCACCGACTGTGCCATCAGCAACTTGTAGAAATCGGTGTCGACTCTGGAGCGGATGATCGGCGCGTCGCCGGCGGCAGACGATCGACCAGCAGAGCGTGTCATCAGTGCACTCCCTCGCGCTCGATCGTCACGCCGGCCGCATGCATGGCCACAACCGCCGCGGAGAGCGAGCCGTCCC
>CAJAYZ010000508.1 GCA_903949225.1 uncultured Planctomycetaceae bacterium | reverse complement strand
GGCCTCCTAGCAGGCTGTGGACAAAGTGCCCGCCGCTGGATGCAGCGGCCGACATCCCCGAAAAACCTTGGCTTTTTTGGGGGTGTCTCAAGTGGAAAAAGATCATGGATGACTTTTTCCACGGACAGCTACCTCTTCGGCCGTCATTAAGAAAATCTCGGGCAGTATCAGCGGGCGGATGACATCATCCACATGCTTGGCAGCGGGCCCCGCAGGACTCGTCGACCGCTCCACTCAGAGCAGTTGCCAGCCAGCCGTGGGCGTCCAGCGATAGCACGCTCCCGCATCCTCGACCACGAGCCGAAGCCAGTTGTGGGTGACGAGATCCCGCACGCCTGAGTGCCGATTGAGAATCTCGGCAACGCGTTCCCGGCTGGCATCGATGATGACGGTGAGCCGCAGCGGCTCGTGCTGCAGTTTGGTGCCATCGTGAACAGCCTGCCAGGGCAGGCCAACCCGCAGGTCCCCACCGTTCCCCTCGAGGACGCCGAACTGACCCACCACGTCATGAATGACTTTGCTGCCGCTGCCGAAGGCCTTATTGTCGACGGCGGAAGCAAAATACTGCAGCCCGATCCAGCTGGTCACGACCATCGGGGCGGTCATGATGAGCTCGAGCACCTTCCCATCGGGGTCTTTCGCCGAGCAGTATTCGTGGAGAAACGAGCGGCCACCGAGGTCGAGCCCTAACGTTCGGCTGCGGTCGGCAATGACGAAGGCGGCATTGCCCGCCAGCCCCCATTCGGGCCGGACCTCTGCCCAGTCGCGGGCCCGGAAGAGCACCGACTCATCGGCGGCGTTGTCCAGCCGCCTGCTCCGTTCATGCCGCGTTGCCTTCGCAGCGGCGGCAGTCCAGGCAAGGATGTTCCGAAACTCGTCGCGGTGCGTGGCAGGACAACCCGTCGGACCAAAAAATTCAATCTCATCGGTTGTGGTCCGGTGCACGGCCGCCACGAACCAGGTGTCGGCAGGGATCGCGATGCCCCGCTCGACCAGTGCCGCACGGACCTGAATGTCGTTGAGAATGGCGGCGGCAACGCGAGCGTTCGGCTCGCCGGAATGGCCACCACAGGCGCCGCAGTCGTAGCCCGCACGGTAGGGATTGTTGACCATGGAGGCGGCATGGCCGCAGATGGCGACGATCCGCGGGAACCGATCCGTGAGCCCGAGGTTTCGCAGCATGCCTGCGGCCAAAACAATCCGCTGGTCGAGCGGGAGGGGATCCTCCGAGCCATCAAGGTCGGGGCCGAGCCGTCGCTGCTCGTCGAGCGTGAGGCCGTCGTTTCGCGGATCGGCCACAGGGGGCGTGAAGCCAAGCGAGTCGGTGAGAAGCTTCGGCAGATAGGTGAGCCCCAGCGACTCCACAAAGCTGTAGCAGGAAATCGACGACGACTGAAAGCCCTTCCAGAGCTTGCGTCCCTTCCTGAGCATTTTCCGGTGGTTGATGGCCGCCGAGACCCGCTCTCCCGATGCTCCCAGCAGCCGCTCAAAGACCGGAAAGGTCGGCTGCAGCAGCACCGGGCAATGAGCGGCACCGAACGCGGTGCCGAGGCGGATAAACTCCAGCGGCATCCCGAAGAATCCGGCAAACCCACAGGTTTCGACCAGCTCGCTTTGGGCCTCGAGGTGGCGTCGCAACACCTCGCTGCGAACATCGATGCAAAAGACCATCTTCAATGTCGGCCGGCCGGCCGAAGCCGGCTGCTTGACCGTGGCAATGTCGGCCAGCAGGCGGCGGCGATGGCTGACCTCACCGGCAACCTGCATCAGGTAGCGAGCCAACACCGCCGGCAGAGGGTCGGGCGGCTCGGGGGCTGTCGGCACCAGCCCTTCGGGCAGGTCTGTCAAACCGGTCGATTCGGCCAAAGCCACGTCACAGGCCAGCCGGAGAGCCAGCAGCCCCGTCAGGTCTTCAGCAATCGGTGTCGGTTCCTCGGCGTGCCAGGCGAGATAGCGAATAAACGAGGCCCAGCCGGCGACCGAAAAGAGCTCTGCCAACAGAAATCGTTCGATGTGCGGCTTGGGAATGGCCAGCCGGGCGAGCAGGTCGGGGATTGCTTCGAGAGGATCATCCGGAAGCGCTGCGACCAGCTGCCGGACTCCACGGATCCCAAGGTCGTCGAGCCGACGGCTCAGCTGTG
Organism: uncultured Planctomycetaceae bacterium; assembly: GCA_903949225.1. GTDB lineage: Bacteria > Planctomycetota > Planctomycetia > Pirellulales > UBA1268 > QWOP01. The sequence continues at coordinate 2,841 of CAJAYZ010000508.1, read as the reverse complement.
TCCGCTGCCGCCACGCCTCGTAGAGCGGCAAGCTGAGCCAGGGACTCAGCCAGCTGGCCTGCCCCTTGTCGAAGTGGCCGGCACAGTGCCGGGAGATGTCCGTGACGATGTGGCTGGTCCAGCGGGTACCGTTCCGTTCGTCGACCAGTTCCGACACGGTTCGGTAGCGGCGTTCGGCCCCGACCGCTGCCGGCTCGTGGTTGAGGAAGGCCCGACAGTCTTCCACCGTGAGGCTGGCGAACCATTCGGGATGCTCCTCCCGGCACTCGGCCAAGGCGGTGTCGAGGTCGGCCGCGATGAGCGTTCCGGTGCTCAATCGCTGTCGAAACCATTCCGCTGTTGGCAGAATGTCACAGACACGAACATCGGCGAGCAGCTGGCGAGCGACCAAAAAAGGCCGGTCGGCGAGGCCAAGAAACGGGTTGACCGCCACGTAGTCAGCCAGTGGCCAGAGTGGCGGAATGATTCCCCCGATGGCGGCGAGATGCGCCGCCAGTTCCGCGGGAGTCAGTCTGTTCTGAGCGGTTTCGCCGCTCGTCGTAACTTTGGTCATCAGCGGTAGGCTACCTTGCAAGACACGGACTACGAGACGGCCGCCGGCTGGCCGTAGATCCAGCCAGTTAGCCGCCGGAAGGGAATGTCGAGATAAAAGCCGATGTTCGCATGCACGTAAAAGACCTGCACCCAGCGCAGATGCGAAAAGCTCTGAATGAAGTTTTGCACGATGAAAATCGCCACAAAACACGCAATCGCCACGACATTCACCGCCAGGTCGAGGGGTGATCGCGCCAGGTGCTGTCGCGACATCGTGGCGGCCAGAAGGTGGTCGATCAGTTCGAAGCTCGCGAAGTAGGCGAACGCCACGACCACCGCCGCCGCAATCCCGAGTCCGGACAGGTTCCAGACCCGCGTGGCGAAGCAGGTGGAGAGCAGGTTGGTGAGGGCCAACAGCAGCACGAAGCCGAGGACGATCCCACCCGGTTTTTCGGTGATCTTGATCCCAAAGCAGGCGAGGGCCAGCCCAAGGATCAGCACTGCCCCGCCGACGGCAAAGATGTCGGTGACGAGCACCGCTCGACCACCTCGGGCATGTGCCTGGGTCAGCTGGGTGCGAGCCGCTTGTTCCAGCACGCTTCCCGAGCTGAGAAAGGCATGGGCCTTGTAGAGGGAGTGCGCGACGATGTGGAGCAAAGCCGCGGAAAAGCCGCCGAGCCCGCACTGGAGCATCATGAATCCCATCTGGGCAATCGTCGAAAACGCCAGCGAACGCTTCACGCTGGTCTGCGATGGCATCACGACGCCACCGAGGAGCGCGGTGATCGCGCCGACGATTGCCAGCATGCTCAGACAGGCGGGCGAGAGCACCACCAGCGGGCTGAGCCGGATCACGAGAAATCCTCCGGCATTGATGATGCCAGCATGCATCAGGGCGGAAACCGGTGTGGGCGCCTCCATCGTATCGGGCAGCCAACTGTGAAACGGAAACTGGGCCGACTTGGTCATCGCCGCCAGGACAAACAGGCCTCCGATGACCGCGACCAGCATCGAGTTCGCTTCCGACTGTTCCCGCAGGGCCACGGCCTTGGCGAAGATGTCGGTGTAGTCGAAGCTGCCGAGGGCGACATACGTCACCACCAAGGCGGCGATCAGAACGACATTGCCGAGCAGACTGATGATGAGTCTTTTTCGTGCTGCCCAGATGGCCCAGGGCCGATGGCGGTGGTGGCAGAGGAGATTATGGAGGCCAAGATCTGCGAGCATCCAGGCAGTGGCGAAGAGGAGTAGGTTCCGAGAGGTGACCAGCAGGAGGACCGCGCCGAGCGTGAAGAGCATCCAGCGCAGGAATCGCCCCCTGCTCGGGATCGCCGTCGAGATAGCGGACCGCGTACCGGCAGATGACCGCACCGATAAAGCTGATCAGCAGCAGCATGATCGCTGCGAGGTCGTCAAAGTAGACACCGAAGTTGACAGCGGGCAGGCCGGGCACAACCGCCAGCCGAACGTCGATCGGCCCTCTGAAGGCCAGCCCCACGGCCACAACAACAGCGAGCACTGCTGCCGCCACGCTCATGGTTTTGGCCAGCCGCCGCATGAAATCGAGGTGCTCGTTCGCCCAGTCCCGCGGGATCAGGCCAGCGGCGAGCAGCATGAGTGCGGGAGCGGTGATCGTCCAGGCAAACAGGCTGTCCATCGGTGGGAATCCATTGAAAACGAGTCCGACACGTTCGCGGCCGAAAGAAGATACCTGTGGGCGGAAAATATTGCCATTCGCCGGCCGTGCCGAAGACCTGCCAGAGCGACGCCAGATGCAGGCCACCGATGGCACAACACGGTCGCTGTGCCGGAAGGCTCATCAGTGCCCCTCGACACCCATCCCGACCGCAACGATTGTTCCGGCGGCGCCCGTGTCACTGGGCCACCACGCGGGTCGGGGGGGGCCCGGTTCGATACCTACCAGGGGGGCGAACGTCCGGACTGAGGCCCGCCCTCCGGGTCGAAGAAGGGTCGAAGAGGACACGAGGGACGGGACATGGGCGTCAACCGCATCGTCATGCAAAACGGGGTCGTGTGGTGGTTGCCGCCGCTGCGATCCAAAGACGAGGCCGACCGTGCGACGCCGCGTTCCCCGCGGCGCGCCCGGAAGAACGGTCCGCGGCAGGCTCCTCCCCAGGCGCCGCGGGATGCCGCCGCGACGCCCCCGGCGGGATTCGTCCCCCTCTCCTCACTGGGCATTCCCGGCATCGACTCGATCATGCTCAGCCATGCCGACTTCTACCGCGACGCCTACGATTCCGCAGTCCGCGACCGGAGGAACGGGGATGCTGACCCGCCGCGGAGCGC
>CAJAYZ010000507.1 GCA_903949225.1 uncultured Planctomycetaceae bacterium | reverse complement strand
GTCACTCGAGCGGGTTGAAGACCAGACCGCTGGCGAGCTTCGGATAGAAGTAGGTGCTCTTCGCGGGCATCCGTTCCCCGGTCTCGCTGACACTCTTGATGTCGCCGACGCTTGCCGGCATGACGAGGGCTGCGAGGGGGTACTTCCCGGTCTCGAGCCCCTCGACCACTTCGCGGACGAGGTGCACGTAGCCGGGGGTGGGGATCTGCTTCGCGCCGAGCAGTTCGCCGATCACGAGCCGGTGGAGGATCGAGACCCCAAGCCCCCGCCACGACGGGCCATGCTCGGCCGCGATCTGCTCCATTCGGGCAGCGCCTGCGGGGGTGATCCGGGCGAGCGTCCAGGTGCGGTCGCCGGCAGTATAGAGCCCGAGCGTCCCTTGGGCGTCCTCGGTCTCGATCTCCTCCCACACGTCTGCGGCGGCATCCGGGCCGACGCCCGCCTTCTCGGTGGTGAAGCAGTCGCCGAGCTTCGCGGCCAGATCGGCCGCGGTGGCCACCGAAGGCTCGACGAACAGGCGGTGGGTGGGGAGGACGACCAGCCCCGGGTCGCTCATTCCCACGAGCATCATGAGGACGAAGTTGGCGGGGTGGTCGGAGGGGAGCGTGCCACCGTAGGCGGCAGCGACCTCGTCCCTGTAGTTGCAGGCGGTCTCGTAGCGGTGGTGGCCATCGGCGATGAACACCGGCTTCGGCCCCATCAGCCCGGCCACCTTGGCCGCCATCGACTCGTCTGTGAGTGGCCACATCCAGCTCTTCACGCCAAGGTGGTCGGTGGCCTCCAGCGGCGGCTGCCCGGCCACGGCCGCATCGAGGAGGGTCTGCACCTCCCCTTGGGTGTCGGGATAGAGCCCGAACACCTGGCTGAGGTTGGCCCGGCAGGCCCGCGTGAGGAGGAGCCGATCCTGCTTCGGGCCCGACATCGTCTCTTCGTGGGGATGGATGTTGCCGGTGCCGAAACGCTCGAGGCGGACTCGCGCCATCACCCCCCGGCGAACGAACGTGCGTCCCTCAACCTCGAACTCCTGATGGTAGACGTAGAGCGCCGCGGCCGGCTCCTGCATCACCACCCCCTGGTCGCGCCAACTGCGGAGGAACTTCGCCGCCCGGGTGTACTTGTTCGTCCGCTCGTCATCCCCCGGCTCCTCCCGGTTGAGTTCGATGCGGATCACGTTGGCGGGGTGCCGCTGGTAGAGCGCCTCCTGGAGCGCCGCATCGATGACGTCGTAAGGCGGGGCGATCACCTGCGACAGGGCGCCGACGTGCTTGGGGTCGTAGCGGAGGCCGCGGAGCGGGGCGACGTGGGGCATGGCGGAGGGAGCTTCCTCGGGGTGCGGGGGAAGAAAAAGGTTGTCCTGGGATCGTAGCAAATCCCACCCGCCAAGGCGGCTGCCCGGGAGCGGTCGCGGTGAGAGGTCGTTCCACGTGGAACCGGAACGGACCACAAAAAAGCCAACGGGGGCGTCGCTTGGGCGACACCCCCGTCGGGAGTGAAACGAAGGCAGCCACCGGGGCGAACCCGGCGACGCTTCTCAATACCGGTAGTACTCGGGCTTGAACGGGCCTTCGACCGGGATGTGGAGATACTCAGCCTGCTGCTTGGTGAGCTTCGTGAGCTTCACGCCCAGCTTCTCGAGGTGGAGGCGGGCCACTTCCTCGTCGAGCTTCTTGGGGAGGAGGTGGACACCGACGTCGTACTTGTCGGTCTCCGTCCACAGGGCAATCTGGGCGAGGACCTGATTGGTGAAGCTCGTGCTCATCACGAACGACGGGTGGCCGGTGGCACAACCGAGGTTCACCAGCCGCCCTTCAGCAAGCAAGATCACCGAGTTGCCGGAGGGGAGGGTGTAGCGGTCGACCTGCGGCTTGATCTCGACCTTCTTGATCCCCTTGGTGTTGTCGAGCCAGGCGATGTCGATCTCGAGATCGAAGTGCCCGATGTTGCAGATGATGGCGTCGTTTTGCATCTTCTGGATGTGCTCGCTGCGGATCACGTCGCGGCAGCCGGTGGCCGTCACGAAGATCTGGCCGCGCGGGGCGGCCTCCTCCATCGTCGTCACCTCGTAGCCCTCCATCACCGCCTGGAGGGCGTTGATCGGGTCGACCTCGGTGACGATGACGCGGGCCCCGAGGGCCTTCATCGAGTGGGCCGAGCCCTTGCCGACGTCGCCGTAGCCGCACACCACCACCACCTTGCCGGCCACCATCACGTCGGTGGCCCGCTTGATGCCGTCGGCGAGGCTCTCACGGCAGCCGTAGAGGTTGTCAAACTTCGACTTCGTGCAGGAGTCGTTGACGTTGATCGCGGGGAGCTTGAGCTCGCCTTTCTCGTGCATCTGGTAGAGCCGGTGGACACCCGTGGTCGTCTCCTCGGAGAGGCCGCGGATGCCGCCGAGCAGTTCCGGATACTTGTTGTGGACCATCGACGTCAGGTCGCCGCCGTCGTCGAGGATCATGTTGAGCGGCTGGCCGTCGGAGAAGAACAGCGTCTGCTCGATGCACCAATCGGCCTCTTCGTTCGTCATCCCCTTCCAGGCGTAGACCTGGAAGCCGGCCTTGGCGATGGCCGCTGCGGCATGGTCCTGGGTCGAGAAGATGTTGCAGCTGCTCCAGGTCACTTCCGCGCCGAGATCTCGGAGCGTCTCGATGAGGACGGCCGTCTGGATCGTCATGTGGAGGCAGCCGGCAATCCGAGCCCCGGCCAGCGGCTTGCTCCGGCCGTACTTTTGACGCAGCGCCATCAGGCCCGGCATCTCGTTCTCGGCCAGCATGATCTCCTTGCGGCCCCACTCGGCGAGCGCGAGATCGGCGACCTTATAAGGAAGGCGTGTTTCAACTTGGGCCAAGGGAGATCTCCTTCAGGGAGGGCTGGAACAGATCGGGCGGACAGAGGGATTTGCCCCGCGTCGCCCCGGTCCGGACAAAGACACGGCGGGGGCTGGCGGAGGGCGATGAGCCGAGCCGGCTCAAACGGCCGACGGAAGGCCTTCCATCTTAGCCGTCAGGCAGGAATGGAAAAGAGTGTTTTTCCCCCCCATCCCGCCCCGAGGCAGTCAGCCGTCAGCTCTGGCGGCCAGCGCTCGGAGGGCCCGGCTGACGAAGGCCTGCACACGCTCGGGGTCCTTTCTCCCTGGCGCTGACTCAACACCGCTGGCCGTGTCGACGGCGGTTGCCCCGGTGGCCTCGATCGCCGCAGCGACGTTGTCAGCGGTCAGGCCTCCGGCCAAGACCACAGGCATTCCGGCGTCGCCTGCCGCCACGAATCGCTCCCAGTCGACCACCAGCCCCGTTCCTCCCAGGCTCGCTGGTGTTGCGCCAGGCGCGGCTCCGGCGTCAACCAGGAGCATCGCCGGAGCCCGTCCTGCGGCAAGCGCTGCGGCGATCCAGCCCCGTGCCTCGTCGAGCGCCGCGGTCGCCGGGCCATCGCTCCGCAACCGGCAGGCCCGGATCACCGGGATCGGGGCGACGTCGCGGCAGACCCCGGGGGGATCCCAGCAGGGGTTTGGGACGCCGGCGACCGGAGGGGAGAGATGCCCGTGGAACTGGATGGCGTCGAGGCCGACGCTCTTGGCGATCCCCCGCACCGCGGAGGGATCCATGCCGGCAAAGACTCCGATGCGGAGGATCCCGGCGGGGAGGGCTGCTGCCACCAGCCGGCCCGACTCCACGGTCAGGCAGCGCGGCGAGCCGGGGACGAAGTTGAGCCCCACCGCATCGGCTCCTGCCGCTGCCACCATCCGGGCGTCGTCAGGCGTCGTCACGCCACAGATCTTCACACGAAACATGGTGACAGTCTTCGGGGCCGGAATCGGTGACAGTGGAGCATGCCGTCGGCCGGATGCCGGGCTGCCGGACGCCGGGGCACACCCATACCATCCGCCGAACCGGCAGGATCGGCAGGGCCGCTGCGACTTGGACGACCGGAAGAGTCTACGCCGGGGCGCGATGGTGGAGGAAGCCGCGCCGGCTGGTCGAAACAAGGGGAGAGCCGGGTGTCGGAGGACAACGGCCTGACCGGTGCACACCACCAGGAATTGACCCGCACGATGATCGCCCCGCGTCGCCCGCCGTCGAGTCGCCCCTTCCTCGCCGCCCCGCGTCCCGACTTCTACCATCCGGCGCGAGCCATCGATGCCGCCCTGCTCGGGATCGAGCGGGCCATCCGTCGGTCGGAAGGGGTGGGGCTGATCGTCGGTCCACCCGGGACCGGCAAGACGCTGCTGCTGGCCAAGCTGGCGGAGCATGTCCGCGACGACTTCGACGTCGCCCTCCTCTCCGGCGCCCGGATCTGCACCCGCCGCGCCCTCTGGCAGGCGGTGCTCGCCGAGATCGGCGAACCGTACCGCGGCATCGACGAGGGGGAGCTGCGGATCGGTGTCGTCGAGCGAGTCCGCGGCCTCGCCGCCAGCGGGTCGGGCCTGGTGATCCTCGTTGACGAGGCGCACACACTCCCCACCCGCCTCCTCGAGGAGCTGCGCCTCCTGACGAACATCCCGACGCCGCTCCCCTCCGTCCACGTCGTCCTCGCTGGGGCACGCGAGATGGACGAGCGCCTCGGCACGTCGCGGATGGAGAGTCTCGCCCAGCGGATCGGAGCCCGGTTCTATCTCGAGCCGCTCGATCACGAGGAGACGATGGCCTATCTGCGGACACAGATGAAGGTCGCCGGTTTGCAGTGGGATGCCGTCTTCGAGCGGGGGAGCGATGACGCCGTGTTTGCGGCCACCGACGGCGTGCCGCGGCTGGTGAACCAACTCTGCGACCTGGCCCTCGTGCAGGCCGGCGAAGCAGGTCGGAAACGCGTCGGGCCTGCCGACATCACAAGCGCGTGGCGCGACATCCAGCGTCTGCCCGCGACTTCGCTTGGGTATGTCGTCGATCGAATGCCCCCGGCGGCCGATCCCGTGCCGACGATCGAGCGGTCGCCGGGTGACCAGGAGCCGGAGGATTGCGGCGCGATTGTCGAGTTTGGATCGTTCGACGACGAATCGACCATTGGTCATGCCCTGTCCGGGCTCCTTGGCGACGGAGCGATCTCCCCAGGCATCCCGTTCGACGACGGGGCCGAAGCCTATGGCGACGAGCCTGTCGAGGGGGGGAGCGGGATCGAGGACGGGGTCGAAGACGAGATCGAGCCGGCCTGGGGGAACGCTTCCGGCCGTGAGCCGGCGACGATGCCGGCCGGCGGCAATCCGTGGTCCGGCCCCGAGGTTGAATTGGTGTTCGACGGGATCGAGGATCCGTTCGCGGAATACTTCGCCGACGCCGAGCGGGTCGTCGAACGGTATGTCGTGCGCGGGCCGGCCGACTTCAGCGATCGCCGTCATGTTGCCAGCCGCGAGGGGGCATCGCTCTCCCGTCAGCTTCCCTCGGCAGACCACCCTCCGGTCGTTGCCGATACGCGGGCCCGATCCGGCCCGGTCGCGCCCGCGACGCCGGTTGTGGCCCCGGTCGTGGCCGATGACGTCGCGGACGACGCCGACATGGTGGTGATCGAGGAAGACCTGTGGATGCCGCCAGTCGAGGCAGATCGGCGGGTGATCCCCGTGCGCCTCGGCGATTATCGGCGCCTGTTTGCCCGGATGCGTCGGGGTGGGTCGGCGGAATGAGCCGCCTGCTGCCCGGAGGGATCGGAGGGGCAGACGCGCCACCGTCGCCGGGTGGGGATTTGGCCTCCGCGTCGGCCTGGCCACCGGGGCGCGTGCTCGTCGTGACGGCGACCTACAACGAACGCGGGTCGATCGAACAACTCGTCGATCGTGTCCTCGGAGTCGATGCCGGGCTGCAGATGCTCGTCGTTGATGACGACTCCCCCGACGGCACTGGGAGCCTCGTCCTCGACCTCGCGCGGACGCGGCCGCGCCTCCACGTGCTCGTGCGCCGCGGTCGCCGCGGCCTCGGGTCGGCGATCATCGAAGGCTTCCACGCGGCCAGCGCCCACGGGTTCGCGGTCGCCCTCAACATGGATGCCGACTTCAGCCACGATCCCGACGACATTCCCAGGCTGTTGGCGGCGCTCGAGCCTGTCGGCGGCCGGCCCGCGGCGGTGGCGCTGGGATCGCGGCGGGTGGCCGGAGGGCAGATCGTCGGCTGGCCGCTGTCGCGGCGTGTCACCAGCGCGCTTGTGAATTGGTATGCCCGCTGGTTGCTCCGCCTGCCGGTGCGCGATTCCTCAACCGGCTTCCGCGCCGTGCAACTCGCTTTTTTTGATCGCCTTGCCGGCCCCTTTGATGAGGGGTATGCCGTGCTCGAGGACATGCTCATCCAGGTGCACCGCGCCGGGGGGAGGATCGTCGAGGTGCCGATCACGTTCACCGATCGCACCGTTGGCGAGAGCAAGGCGGGCCTCCGCCAGCGCCGCGACGCGGCTGTGGCCCTGCTGCGGATGGCGATCCGCGCCTGGCGACCTTGAATCGCCCCGCCGCTACACTCAGGCTCCTCTTTTCCCGTCCTTTTTTACGGTCCCGCTTTTTCCGGAGCATCCCATCATGCCCGCCCGCAGGCCGCGCATCGGCATCCTCACCGGAGGCGGGGATTGCCCTGGCCTCAACGCCGTCATCCGCGCGGTGGTGAAGAGCGCTTATCGCCTCGGCTATGAGAGCCTCGGCTTCCTCCGTGGCTACGAGGGGCTCGTCGACCCGGTCGCCTGGATGCCGCTCGATCCGTCACGTGTGGCGAATATCCTCACCCAGGGGGGGACGATCCTCGGCTCCTCGAACACCGGCCGATTCACGGCGCTGGTGGGGGAGAACGACCGAGTGGCGATCGACCCGCAGCTTCTCAAGGCGGCGGCGACGACCCTCGAGCAGCTGGGGATCTGCGGCCTGGTGTGCGTTGGCGGTGACGGCTCGCTGTCGATCGCCCAGCAATTCCACGAGGCGGGCATGCCCGTCGTCGGCGTCCCGAAGACGATCGATAACGACCTCGGCGCCACGGCCTTCACCTTTGGCTTCGATTCGGCCGTGGCGACCGCCACCGACGCCCTCGATCGGCTCCACACCACCGCCGCCAGCCATGAGCGGGTGATGGTCCTCGAGGTGATGGGGCGGCATGCCGGATGGATCGCCCTCCATGCCGGCATTGCCGGCGGGGGCGACGTCATCCTCCTCCCTGAGATCGACTGGGACTTCGAGCATGTTTGCCGCGCCGTCCAGGCGCGCGAAGCGGAGGGGAAGCGCTACACGCTCGTGGTCGTCGCCGAGGGGGCCAGGCTCCCAGGGGGCGTCTCAGTCCACGCCGGCGACGGCGGGCAGCGCCGGCAGGTGCGCCTGGGAGGCGTTGGGGAAGTGGTTGCCGGTGAGATCGCCAAGCGGCTCAACCGTGAGGTCCGCGCCGTCGTCCTCGGGCATCTCCAGCGCGGCGGGCCGCCGACGACGTTCGACCGCGTCCTGGCGACGCAGTTCGGCGCCCATGCCGTGCGCCTCGTCCACGAGGGGCGCTTCGGGGAGATGGTCTGCTACCGTCCCCCCGACATCGCCAGCGTGCCGATCGCCGAGGCGGTAAGCCGGTTGTCGCAGGTCGACGTGGGGAGCTCCGCGGTCCTCGCGGCCCGGGCCCTGGGGATCTCCTTCGGCGACGATCTCCCTGCGAATAGGGCGTTTGCCGGCTGATCGTCTGTCATCAGGCCTGTCGTCGGCGGGGATCGGGGGCCGCACGGAGCGGCCTTCGATGAGGTATGATCACGAGCTTTCTGGGTTTTTCTGACTCGAGTGTCCGCGCATGATTTCCGCGCCATCGGGGGAGTATTGATGAGCGAAGTACAGAGGCCGGCCGGGACCGTCGCCAGCGTCATGACCGAAGAGCGGATGTTTCCGCCGCCGGCGGAGTTTTCCGCCCGGGCGCGGATCGGATCGCTCGAGGACTACCGGCGGCTCTACGACGCGGCGAAGAACGACCCGGAAGGCTTCTGGGGCGAACGCGCGGCGGCCCTCCCCTGGACGACGCCTTACACGAAGGTCCTCGACTGGCATCCCCCCGCGGCGAAGTGGTTTGTGGGGGGGCGTCTCAACGCCTCGGCCGCCTGCCTCGACCGGCACATCGCCGCCGGCAAAGGGGAGAAGACGGCGCTTGTGTGGGTTGGTGAGCCGACCGGCGAACGCCGCGAATACACCTACCGCCAGCTCCATGCGGAAGTCTGCCGGGTGGCCGCGGGGCTGCGGAAGCTCGGCATCAAGCCGGGCGAGGTGGTGTCGATCTACATGCCGATGACGCCGGAGCTCGTGATCGCGATGCTCGCCTGCGCCCGCAT
>CAJAYZ010000506.1 GCA_903949225.1 uncultured Planctomycetaceae bacterium | reverse complement strand
TCGTCCCACAACGCGGCGCCGCGAAGGCTCCGCTCACAGACCTCATCGAGGACGGGCCGCCTCGATTCACCGTCGATCCGCAGGGCATAGACGACGTTCTCGTAGATGCTCATCGGAAACGGATTGGGGCGCTGGAAGACCATCCCCATCCGCTTGCGGAGCTCGATGACGTCCATCCGTTGGTCGTAGATCGGGTCGCCATTGAGACGCATCTCGCCGGTGATCCGAACGCTCGGCACGAGGTCGTTGAGCCGGTTGACGCTGCGGAGGAGGGTCGACTTCCCGCAACCACTCGGGCCGATCAACGCCGTCACCTTGCCGTGCGGAATCGGCATTGTGATCGAGTGGAGCGCCTGCTTCGTGCCATACCAGAGATTGAATCGATCGATCTCGAGGACGGCCGGCGCTTGCCGCACCCGCTCGTGGACCTCAGGCTCCACCTGGCCACCAGCGGCCACCACGGCGAGGCGGTCGGTGGCGGGCCCGGCCGAAGGGGGCGGCTGGCGGGGATCGGCTGGGGAGGGTGAGGTCGACATCGTGCAGGCTCGTGGGGAACGGAAGGGCGACGGGGCTTCAGAACTGCTGGGAGACGTATCGGCGTCGCAACCGGCCGCGGATCCAGATCGCCGCCACGTTGAGCAGCGCGATGATTGCGACAAGCAGGAACGTGATCGTGAACACCATCGGCTTGGCCGCCTGACTGTTCGGGCTCTGGAAGCCGACGTCGTAGATCAGATAGGCCAGATGCATGAACTCCCGCTCCGGATGGACGTAGGGGAACGTCCCGTCGATGGGGAGATCGAGCGCGAGCTTCTTCACGCCGACGAGCATCAGCGGCGCAACCTCGCCCGCGCCCCGGGCCATCGCCAAGATGAGCCCCGTCATGATTCCCGGAAGGGCTCGGGGGAGCACGATCCGCCGGATCGTCTGCCACTTGCTCGCGCCACAGGCATACGAGCCCTCGCGCATCGAGTTGGGCACCGCGGAGAGGGCCTCCTCGGTCGCCACGATCACCACCGGCAGCGTGAGGAGCGCCAGCGTCAGCGAGGCCCAGAGGAGCCCGCCGGTGCCGAAGGTCGGCTGGCCGTCGGCCACGAGCGCCGGGCGGAAGAGGAGCTCGTCGATCGAGCCGCCGAGAACGTAACAGAAGAATCCCAGGCCGAAGGCGCCGTAGACGATGCTCGGCACACCGGCCAGATTGTTGATGGCGATGCGGACGGCAGCCGTCAGCGGACCGCGCGACGCATACTCGCGGAGATAGAGCGCGGCGAGGACGCCGAACGGGGCAACGAGGAGCGCCATGATGAGCGTCATCGCGATCGTGCCCCAGATCGCCGGGAAGACGCCGCCGGCGCTGTTGGCCTCGCGGGGATCGTCGCCGAGAAACTCCCCCCACCGCGAGGCGTAGACGCCGAGGCGTTCTTGGAAGGAGAGCTTGTTTGGCTGCCAGGCCCGGACGATGTCCGCCAACGGGAGGACGACCGTCTCCCCGGAGGCGGTGGTGAACTCGAGCCCCCAGCCTTCGTTGCCGGCCCGCAGTTCGGCCGTCCGCTCATCGAGCCGGCGTTCCTGAGCCTCGACCTCCGCGGCCACGGCTTTCTCCGCCACGGCCGCCGCAGCAGCAGCCGGCGAGTCGGCGCCAGCGGAAAGCCCGGCCCGGACGACCGCCAGACGCGCCGCGCGGAGCTTCCGCTGAAGTACGCCCCGGTCCCCCTTGTCGATCCGCCACGCCTCCCGCCAACGCCGGCGGACGTCGGGATGATGCTTGCTGAATCCGCGCCACGCCTCTTCGCCTCCGGCGGCCACGACCTCGTCGCCATGGAGCAGCCGCGTCGGAAAACCTTGGAATCGCCCCCCTTCGAGCCGCTCGACGACCGTCGCCTCGGCCGGGCGCGTCGTGGCCGTCACCTCGCCATCGTCAAACCACTCGAAGTGCTTCCCGGTCAGTTCGAAATTGGCGGTGCGGAGCAGGCGCCGGCCGGTGCCGTCGGGGGCCTTGTCGCGCCCCGTCTCCTCGCCGAGCACCTTCCGGCCATCCGTGAGCTCGATCAGTTCGATCGGGCGCGGCCAGAACGTCGCTACCCCCTCCGAGACGATGTAGCCGAGGAGCCCGATGATCATGGTCATGGCCAGGGCCAGGCAGCCGCCGGTGAGCCAGACCCACGCTTCGCCATGGGCAGCGAGCGCGGCGTGCGTCGAGCGACGGCGGCGAAGCGGATCAGAGCTCATGCGACCTCCTCCGGAAACGCTCGCGAATGATCTCGGCGACGGTGTTGAGGACGAATGTCAGCGAGAACAGGGTCAGCGCCGCCAGAAACAAGACCCGATAGTGCGAGGAGCCGCGGGCCGCCTCGGGAAGCTCGGTGGCGATCGCGGCCGAGAGCGTCTGGAAACCGCTGAACAGACTCCAGTCCATGATCGGCGTGTTGCCCGCCGCCATGAGGACGATCATCGTCTCCCCGACGGCCCGGCCGAGCCCGATCATCACGGCCGAGAAGATCCCGCTGGTGGCGGCAGGGAGGATGACGCGGATCGCGGTCTGCCAGGGTGTGGCGCCGGCCCCCAGCGAGGCGCTCCTGAGATGATCGGGGACACTCGACAGGGCGTCGTCGGCGATCGTGAAGATCAGGGGGATGACCGCGAAGCTCATCCCGAAGGCGACGATCATCGCATTCCGCTGGACATAGCTCCCGAGGAGCCCGCCACGGGCATCGAGGCGGATGGCGTCGAGGAACGTCCCCGCGGCCACCGCCAGGGCGACTGTCAGCGCCACACCGCAGCCGAACACCGCCAGCGACACAAGCGCCGCCCGACGTGGCGGCCAACCGATGCTCACGCCCCTCAGCCAAGGGTTCACAAGTCGGTTGCAGATCATCGTCGCGGCGATCGCTGCCATCGGCAGAAAGGCGAGCACCCAACCCCCCAGGCCGCTCCCCCCCCGGCCATCGAGCCAGGCGCGCACGTCACCGCCGAACAGGAGACGCTCGAGGTGCGGGGCCACGACCACGCTCGCGAGGGCCCCGACGGGCAGGCCCAGAAAGCCGATGATCGGCAATCGCCAGGCCGCCAGCCGCATCCGCGCCCCTGTGGCGAGCAGTTGCCAGAGGTGTGCCCCGAGGAGGAGCGTCAGCGGCACGACGAAGAACCCGGCGATCACCGGGGCCAGCCCGCGCTCCACCAGCGGGGCGATCACCAGCCCCGCCATGAACCCGAGGACGACGCTCGGCAGGCTGGCCATCATCTCGATCACAGGCTTGATCCGCGCCCGCCACGACGGGTGGAGAAACTGGCTCGAGAAGATCGCGGCCAGGATCGCAACCGGCGTCGCGAACAGCATCGCGTAGAGCGTCGCCTTGATCGTGCCGACGACGAGGGGGATGAATCCGAACTTCGACTCGAACGTCTGGTGGCCGGTCGTCTCCCAGGCGTGGACGGCGCCGGGATAGTTCTCGTACCACACCGGCCGGAACAGGGTGCCGGCGGAGATCTCCGGATAACCGGCATCGAACCCCCACGACACGATCCCCCGGTCGTCGGCGGCGAGCAGCGTCGTTTCGCGGGCCCCCAGCGCCAGCAACCGCGGCGTCCCGGCGAGCCGGTCGGTCGCCACGGCGTTCACCGAGAGGACGGCCGTGCCGGCCGTCGAATGGAGGAGGCGGACGGTCCCCGCGGCATCGGCGGCCGCAAACAACCGCGACCGGGGAGAAGCGGCGAGCGTCGTGACCCGCTCTGGCCGGGCCGCGTTGGCGGCGGGAAAGGTTTTGGCAGCGACGACGGCCAAGCCGTCCTCCGCCGTGGCATCGGCCTGACGCGAGGTGAAAAACACCCGGACGACGCCGGCGGCATCGCCGACGGCCAGCGCGTTGCCTCCGAACAACCGGACGACGGCGGTGACATCGGCGCCGCTGCCGGCATCGAAAGTCTCCATCAGCACCGGCTTGTCGATCGCGCGGATCGAGTAGCGGCGGCCGCGACCATCGGCCGCAATCGCCCACAGCTGATCCCCGAGTTCGGAGAGACGCAGATGGATGGCCTTCCCCGCAGCGGCGCCGGCCACCTCCGCCTCGGCAGGGATCGTGGCTCCGTCCCGCTTCGTGACTTCCTTCCCCGTGAGCATGTTCCGCTTCGTCGACCGCCGCTCCACCCGGATCGCGCCGGTGTCGTCGACGGCCGCGACGAGAGGACCGCCTGTCAGCGGCGTGACGTCGACATCGACGATCCGCCCCGATAAATCCCGCGCAGGCTCACCAGAAGCCGCGGTGACGACCCGGATCCGTGCCCAGCGGTCGATGGCGCTGCGGAAGACGGCACCATCCGCATCAGGCAGGGCTTGGCCGACCGCGATCGACCGAGCGTCGTCGGCAATCTCTGCTTCCGGAAGGAAGGTCGATTCGATGCCGACCGTCGCGGTCCGGAAGGCCCCGTCAGCAAACCCGACGACGGCCAGCGTGCTCCCTGGATGAACCCGTAGCGCCGTCGCGCCGTCCAGCCCCGCGCCAGCTTCCCCCAGCGGTCGATCGAGCACCACCGCGCCATCGGTGAGATCGAGTAGCCGCATTCTCCCGGCACCGAGGTCGAGATTCCAGGCGATCTCCCCCGTGTCGTCGGTGCCGATGGCCATCACGGCAGGCGCGTCGGTGCCGCCTCCCCCGTCCGCACCGAGGGACGTCGTGGCATGTCCGCCGATCGATGCGGAGCGAAACAGCGGCAGGGCCACGGCGAGGAGAAACACCCCCATCAGCAGCACCGCGGCGATCGTGCCGATCCCGCCGAGCGTGATCACCGCACGGGCCAACGTGTCACCGAAGCGTACCCCTGGGCGGGTAGTACGGCGGCGGGCACGGCCGGTGAAGCTGGCGTCGGGATTCATTCACCACCCCGGCGGCGGGGCGTCGTCACATCTGCTGAAGGGAGGGAAAGGCTGCGGTCGGCAACGGCGGCGATGGTCACGGGGCGGATACACCCACGCTGCCGAGCGCCTCGGTGGCAACCACGCCGGTGACCGGCAGGTAGCCGTCCTTCTTCACGTCGGCCTGACCGCTGGCACTGAGGACATAGCGGAGGAACTCGCGCCGGAGCGGATCGAGGTCGGATCCCGGCTTGTGGTTGACGCTCAAGTAGAGGAATCGGGCGAGGGGATAGTCGCCGCTGTAGGCATTCTCCGGGGTGGTCGTCACCGGATCACCACCGGTCTTCAGGGAGAGCGAGACGGCGCGGACGTCGGCCGTCGCGTAGCCGATGCCGCTGTAGCCGATGCCCGCCTCGTCACTGGCGACCGCTTGGACCACCGCCGAGCTCCCCGGCTGTTCCTTCACCGTCGGCTTGAAGTCGCCCTTGAAAAGCGCGTTCTCTTTGAAATAGCCGTAGGTGCCACTGGTTGCGTTGCGGCCGTAGAGGCTGATCGGCTTGTTCTTCCATTCCCCCTCGAGGCCGAGATCGCCCCAGGTGCGGATGTCGGCCTTCGCGCCGCCGTTGCGGTTCTTGGAGAAGATCGCATCGACCTGCTCGAGCGACAGACTCTTGATCGGATTGTCCTTGTGAACGAAGACGGCGAGCATGTCGATCGCCACCGGGACGACCGTCGGGGGATAGCCGTGCTTCTCCTTGAAGGTGTCGATCTCCGACGGCTTCCAGTCGCGGCTCATCGGGCCGAACGTTGCCGTCCCCTCGGTGATCGCCGGAGGCGCGGAGGCCGATCCCTTCCCCTCGATCCCCTCACGGACCCCCGGATACGACTTCTTGAACCCCTCGACCCAGAGGGAGACGAGGTTGTTCATCGTGTCGGAGCCGACGCACTTGAGCGTCCCCGCGACCTCGCCGCCGACCTTCTTGTAGGGCTTGAGTTCGGGATCGATGTCCTGGGCCGGGGCGGGAGCGGCGACAAAGACCGTGAGGCACGCCACAGCGAGGCAGGCTCGCCCCAGGGACATTACCGACTCACACCATGCAGACGGGCAGAGGGAGGGCATCCGACGACTCCTGAAGTTTGGCCTGACGGCCTGACAAAAGGCCCGATCTTTGGACCATGGCAGTGTGGAAGGAGAGTGTGAGCGTGTCATGAGCGCACCTTTGGCCACGGAATCCTCGCACTTCGCCGCCGCCACCTCCATCCGCGGGGGATCCAGTCCGGTCGTCCGCCGCCCTCCCCGCTCCTCCCTCATCCATGCCGCCGACCGTCGCCAGCAGGCCGAGTGGGCGCGAAGCCGCGACGGAGGGTGTTTTCGGTCACGGTGCGGGGAACGGTGAACTGGAGGAGGTAGTCGGGGCCCCCAGCCTTGCTGCCGATCCCAGACATCCGATAGCCGCCGAAGGGCTGCCGGGCCACGAGCGCCCCGGTAATCCCGCGGTTGAGGTAGACGTTGCCTGCCTCCAGGTCGCGCCGGGCCCGCTCGAGGTTTGCGGGGCTGCGCGAGAAGACGCCGGCGGTGAGGGCGTAGTCGGTGCCGTTGGCGATCTCGATCGCTGCGCGGAAGTCCCGCGCCCGGATGACCGCGAGCACCGGCCCGAAAAACTCCTCCTGCCCAAGCGGCCCGGCCGGATCGACCGCGGTGAACACCGTCGGCCCGACGAACCATCCGCACGTGCCAAGCTCACCGACGTCGACGGAAACGAGTTCCCTGGCAACGGCACGCCCCTCGACGATCGCCTTCCGCACGCGATCCCGCGACTCCTCGTCGACGAGGGGCCCGACGCGCGTGCCCGGGTCTGCCGCCAGCCCGACCGCGAGGCTCCGCACGGCGGGCGCGAGCTTCGCGACGAAGGCATCGTGGACATGGTCGAGAACAACGACCCGTGAACAGGCGGAGCACTTCTGCCCCTGGAAGCCGAAGGCGCTCTGCACGACGGCGACCACCGCCTCGTCGAGATCGGCATCGTCATCGACGATGATCGCGTTCTTGCCGCCGAGTTCGGCGATGATCCGCGGGATCATCCCGCCACCGCCACGCTCGGCCACCGCCACGGCCGCGGCCCGGTTGATGCCGAGGCCGACGCGTCGCGAGCCGGTGAAGGCCACCACACTCGTGGCGGGATGGGTGACGAGCGCCGGCCCCACGTCCTCTCCCCGGCCGGGGAGAAACTGGAGGGCTCCCGGTGGAACCCCTGCCTCGAGGAGCACCTCATGGAGGCGGAGCCCCGTGAGCGACGACTGCTCGGCCGGTTTCATGACGACGGTGTTGCCGGTGACAAGCGCTGCGGTCGTCATCCCGGCGAGGATCGCCAGCGGGAAGTTCCACGGCGCGATCACGACGCACACGCCGCGCGGCAGCAGGCCGGTCACGTTCTCCTCGCCGGGCAGATCGACAGCGCGGGGCCGATCGAGGCGCACAGCCTCCCGGGCGTAGTACTCACAGAAGTCGATCGCCTCGGCGACATCGGCGTCGGCCTCGCGCCACGTCTTTCCCACTTCGTAAACCTCGAGCGCGGCCAGATCGAACCGCCTGCGGCGGAGAATCCCCGCCGCGCGCCTGAGGATCGAGGCCCTGGCTGCCACCGGGGCGGCCCGCCAGGCCGGCAATCCCAGCGCCGCCACCTCCACCGCCCGGGTCGCCTCCGCCACCGGCGGCATCGAGACTCGTGCGATGAGCCGGGTGGTGTCGGAGGGATCGAAGCGGTCGATGGACGGAAACGCTGTCGATCGTTGGCCGTCGATCACCACGGGGACGAGCGTGGCGCCGTCGCGAGCGAGCCCGGCGACGAACCGCGCCAGGGCATCGGCCATCGCCCGCCGCCCGCCGGGCTGGGCGAAGTCGGTGAGCGGCTCGTTGTGGAAAGGATCGCTGGCTTCAAAGGGAGCGGCCTTGGCCGCCACGGCAGGATCGTGCGGCGGGGGGCGAAGAGCCGACGTCTCCGGGACTGGAGCGGGGGGACGGGGGGACTGGAGCAGCACCTCGGCAGGCACATGCTGGACAAATCCAGCCCTGAGAAAGGACTCGTTCGACGAGTTTTCGAGGAGCCTGCGGACGAGGTAGGCCATCCCGGGAACGAGTTGGCCGTAGGGCATGTAGACGCGCAGCCTCCAGCCGGCATCGGTGACGGCCCGCTTTTCGGGGTCTCCCATGCCGTAGAGCATCTGCATCTCGAGCGCCGACTTCGCCAATCCGAGGTGCTCGGCGACGGCCATGCCATGGCAAAGCGAACGGAGGTTGTGGCTGCCGAGGGCCGGCCGGAGCACATCGGCCTGCTCGAGGAGGTAGGTCGTCGCCGCTTCGTAACAGGCGTCCGTTTGCCACTTCCGCTCCCACACCGGCACGGGCCATCCGGCCGCGCGGGCATGAATCGACTCGTAGTCCCAGTACGCCCCCTTCACGAGGCGCACCCACACAGGCGTCCCCCGCCCGCGGGCCCAGGCGGCGAGATCGGGGAGATCGCGGACGGTGTCGCGAAGATACGCCTGGATGACGATCCCGAAGTCGCGCCAGTCACGAAACTCCTCTTCAAGAGCCACCGCACGAAAGATGGCAAGCGTCAGATCCTTCGTGGCATGGCTCTCCATATCGACATGGATCTGGGCGCCGAGCCGACGGGCCAGACGCATCAGCGGCCGGAGCCTCCCCAACACTCGCTCGGTCGTGCCGCCAGGGTCGATGGCGTCGAACTGGCTGTCGAGTGCGGAGAGCTTGAGGGAGATGTTGACGCGCGGCATGGCCCCATCCGGCCCCTGGTCGACGCGTGGATCGGCGGCCCAGCGGGCCGCGACGGGGGAGAGCTCGACGAGGAGTCGCTCGTAGGCCGCCGCGTAGGCATCGGCATCCTCTTCGCTTGTCACCGCCTCGCCGAGGAGATCGAGGGTGAATCCGCGGTGGGCCTTCCGCTCGGCAAGCGCGGCATGGGCGGCTTCGGTGGGATTGGTGCCGGCGATGAATCGGCGCGCCTGGGCAAGCGTCGCGCCGCGCACCGCCCGGGCCGCCAAGGGAGCGAGGATCCCGCTCCGAGCGGCTTGGAGGGCCGTGCGCAGCCCGGTCGGCAGCCGCTCGATCACGTCTTCCGTGAGGTACTCGCGGACATGCCGATCGAGGGCCGCCGGGTCATCGAGCATCGGCATGCAGTCGACGAGCCGGAACAGCCGGACCTTCAATTCCTCGTCCTGCGTCGCCCACTCGCTCGCCTGCTGCATCCAGTGGTCGGTGGAAAATCGCGACGGCTGCGCCGCGAGCGCCGCAGCCAGGAGCCGCCCCCCGGTCTGCTGCGCCTGGGCTTCGATCTGGGCCAGATCGGCCGTGGTCAAGCGAGAGGGAAAGAGCGGCTCCGAGATCGTCTCGTCGGCCATGGTGAACGACTCCGGCGGGCTGGAAACGGAGGGGGCGGAGGGACATCGGCGAAGCGGTGAGCCGCGACGTTCAGCCGAAGACGTCAACGCCTCGGTCGAGCCCCGACACGGTCGAAAGGAGGGTGGCCAGCGACGCCGCGGCAGCCTCGAAGTAGCGGGCCCCGAGCGCGGCGGAGGAGCCGGCCGGATCACCGCTGCCGGTGTCGGGCTGGACCTTCGACCACGGGCGCGGAGTCCAGGCGTTCGCCTGACGGATGCCATCAGGAAGCCGGGCCGCCGCTTCCCCCCTGCCGGCCCGCTCCATCTCCATCCATTCCGGACGGAGGTGGAGGAGCAGCGATGTCTCCAACTGTCCGGCGTGATCCCCAGGGTCGGGGAAGGTGGCAGTGAGGACGTCAGGGCAGAGCCTCCAGAAGTCGACGACAAGGATCGTCAGGCCCGAGGTGAGTTGACAGTCACGGACCATCGGCTTGAAGTCGTTCCCCCCGTGCCCGTTGACGATCACGAGCCGGTCGATCCCCTGTCGCGCGAGGCTGTCGGTCACATCGCGGAGGATGGCAAGCGCCGTCGCGGTCGAGAAGTGAACCGTAGCCACTTGATCCTGCTGCTGGGCATTGTTGCCATACGGGATCGCGGGGAGGACGATCACCCGGGCGCCAGCCGCGACGGCGAGATCGGCGGCACGCTCGGCGAGCGACACCGCCTCGACGACATCGGTACCGTGGGGCATGTGCCAGTTGTGCGCCTCGGTCGCCCCCCACGGCAGCACGGCGACGTTCGGCCGCCGCGCTAGGAGTTGGGCGTAGTTGGCTTCGTGAAGGATGTGGGCCCGAGGCCCCCCGAGATTTCCGGCCCGGCGCGGAGCTTCTGCGACGGCGCACGGCGTGGCCGGAGAAGGATTCCCGGGGCCCGAGGAAGAGGCGGTCATATTTCGGCCCTCCGGCGAGGTGTCGGCGGGGCTTTTCTGCGGCCTTCCCCACGCGGTTTGATCAACTGCAAGTCTATCCGGCGGCGATGGTTGCGCCCCGACTCTCCGGAAGGGAAACGAGTGGGGGGACTCTGGAACCGGTGGAACGGATGGTAGACTGGGATGGTCGGCGAAGGGTTTCCATTTTGGGAGCGACCGCCGACTCCATCGATGCAGGCCGGTCGCGACGAGCGGCCGATGCGTGTGAAGCCCGCGGCCGGAAATCTTTCCACAGGCCATTCAGCTGACGCTCTCGCCGTCCGGGTCGAGCGTTGTGGCCCCGTCGTTGTTCCAGCCCTCCTGTTGTGCGACTTCGGTCATCTGGCCGCAGAGGTCGCCCGGCTCGAGGAGGCCGGCGCCGCTGCGATCCATCTCGACATCATGGATGGCGTGTTCGTGCCGCAACTGACCTACGGGCAGGTGGTGGTAGAGGCGGTGCGCCGCGCGGCAAAGGTGCCGATCGAGGTCCACCTCATGGTGGCCGAGCCGGATCGCTGGCTGGCTGACTACGCGCGCCTCGGCGCCGACATCCTCACCGTCCATGTCGAAGCCCTGCCCAACGCGGCGAAGACGCTCGACGCGATCCGCCACCTCGGCCCCCGCGCCCATCTTGCGATCAGCCCGAAGACCCCCGTTGAACGCGCGATCGCGCTGTTGGATCACTGCGACGGCGTTCTCGTGATGAGCGTCGAGCCGGGCTTCGGGGGCCAGGCCTTCGATCCCGCCGCGCTCGCCAAGCTCACGGCGCTGGCAGAGGCCCGTTCCAGCGGTCATCCGCATGTCCGGCTGTGTGTCGACGGCGGTATCTCCACGACGACGATCGGCCCCGTGGCCGCCGCGGGTGCCGACTA
>CAJAYZ010000505.1 GCA_903949225.1 uncultured Planctomycetaceae bacterium | reverse complement strand
GGAATCTGCGTGCGGGAAATCCGGTGTGGGGAACAATACTCTCGAAAAATTGACGAACAGCGGCCCGGCTCAGACGACGATGGCGAGGATGTCGTCCTCGCGCATCAGGAGCAGTTCGTCATCGCCGATCTTGAAGGGCTCGCCGGCGTAGCTCGTGAACACGACCCGGTCGCCCGGCTTCACCTGGAGCGGCTGGCGGGTTCCCTTGTCGGTCAGCTTCCCTTCGCCGACGCTGACGACAACGCCGCGGGCCGGCTTGTCCTTCGCGGAATCGGGCAGGAGGATGCCGCCGGCGGTCTTCTGGCCACTCTCCTCGCGCTGCACGACCACGCGGTCGCCGAGGGGGATGAGGTGCGGCTTCTTCTTGGCAGACTTCGTCGCGCTGGCGGACATCGTCGGGATCCTCGTGGGTGAGGGGGAATCGGAAAGAGCGGATTTCGGTTCGGTGTGGGCCCCGGGGCTCACCACATCTGGCTAGAAACACCCGTCAGGGGCGGCCGCGGCCGGGAACACCCCGCGAGGGGGATTCCAGGCTCGAGGACCGGTCGGGACTGCCGACCGGGACATCCGTGAAACCCGCGACCCTACCCGCAAGCAATCGGCGCGCCAAACGAGCGACAGGAGGGGCGAGCATCGGTTCGGTGCCATTTTTCTGCTCTTTTCATCCCCATCGACGCCCCGTTTCTCAACCGGCCACTCGCTGCCACTTTGGCAGCGGAGCCGAGGCTGACGGGGATTTGCTCCCGGCGGCGAGCAGGGCCTTGGTGGTTGTTTTTTGCGGCCCACCGACGGAGTTGGCTCGCCGGGGCGGAGCAATGGCAAACCGACTGCCGAAAGGCTACGCTCTTCCTCGACGGTGAGTGGTGATCTTTCCGTCAGCGGCCGGGAAGAGCGGCGGGCTTCGCCCCCAGGATTTTGCAACCTTCCGAGGTTTTCGTCTGCATGCCCACGCATCAAAGGATCGACGTGTCGAAGGTCGGCGACGTGACGGTCGTCCGGTTCAACGACCGCAAGATCCTCGACGAGGCCAAGATCATCCAGTTTGGCACGGAGCTTTTCGGCCTTGTCGACCTCGACAACCGCAAGAGCATCCTCCTCAACTTCGACGGCGTCGAGTTCCTCTCAAGTGCGGCGCTCGGCAAGCTGATCACGCTCGACCGGAAGGTGAAATCGCACAAAGGCCGGCTCAAGATGAGCAACATCCGGCGCGAGATCTATGATGTGTTTCAGGTCACGAAGCTGAACAAAGTTTTCGATATCCATGACGGGGAGGCGGAGGCGATCTCCGCGTTCTGAAGCGTTTTCGGCATCCCGCCCCGTCGGGATCGCGTGGTTCCTGCTTTTTTCCCGGCGGATCGGCGTCCGGTTGGAACGACCAGATGGCACAAAACTCTTCTGTCCACGCCGCGAATCCCTCACCGGACGACGTCGGTGCGTGGCGGCTTGCCGTGCACCTCCCCAGCGAGCGTGGGGCGAGCCGGATCGTGACCGAGGGGCTCCTCGAGCAACTCGGGGTTCATGGCTGGGAATCGTCGGATGTCTTCAGCATCCATCTGGCGGCTGAGGAGGCGATCGTCAACGCGATCGTCCATGGCAACAAGCTCGACCCGCACAAGCAGGTCTACGTTGAATGCCTGGTGTCACCGGAACTCGTGCGGGTGGAGATCACCGACGAGGGGGCCGGTTTCGATCCGGCCCAGGTTCCCGACTGCACGTCCGACGAGCGCCTCGACGTCCCCAGTGGTCGGGGTGTGATGCTGATGCGGACGTTCATGACCCGCATCGAATACAACGAGAAGGGGAACCGGGTGTTGATGGAGAAGCGGAAGGGGTGACGGGGGCATCCCCGTTCCCAGACTGATCCCAGCCCGATTCGAGCCCTTTTCCCCTCGACTGCCAGCCTGTCCGCACGGGCTTTTTTCCCCCCGATTCATCGGGTATTCTTGGGGCTCCTCTGGTGCACCGTCGCCGCAGGGGAGCCGTTTCCTACGGTTCGACGCATTCCCCGATAGCTCAACGGTAGAGCGGCCGGCTGTTAACCGGTAGGTTGTAGGTTCGAATCCTACTCGGGGAGCTAAGCCACTCTCATAAGAGTTGGCACGATGAGGCAGGCAGGTGAAAAACCGCCTGCCTCTCGGCGTTTCTGGGGTGCTTTCGGAGGCAGGCTTCTTTTTCCGTGCCGAACCACTTCTGCGTGAGCAAGACGCACAAGCGGCTTGCCGAAGAAGTCTTCAACGAGGTCTTCC
>CAJAYZ010000504.1 GCA_903949225.1 uncultured Planctomycetaceae bacterium | reverse complement strand
CTCCTCCACCCGCCTGAGCTCCGCGATCATCTCCGGACGGTTGCCGTGGTGCGTCAGGGCGTGGGTCTCATGGACGACCCCCGGGGCCCGCGGCACCCATTGGGCCGGATTCACAAACAGCGTCACCAGCCGCGTCGTGTCGCTCTCGAGCGCCATTCGAATCATCTGTCCCATCAAGCGCAGGAGGGTGAACAGTTCCTGCTCGGGGTTCTCCGGGGGGGGCGGCGCCTTGGGGCGGGGGCGGCGGCGTTTCTCCCACACCTCGGCCCTCTGGAGACGATCCTCGAGTTCGCGGACACTCGTGAAATATTGGTCGAGCCGTTCCCGGTCGCCGGCCGGCAGCGACTTGTCGAGGCGGCGGGCGCCAGTGGCAACGAAATCGAGGACGCTGCGCCCGGTGCGAAGCGCCTCGATCTTCTCGCCGGTTTCCTGGGGAGTTCCCTGGAGGAACATCTGCCGGTAGAGCCGGGCCGGGCTCCGCTCGCCGGGCAGGAGGACACCGTCGCGCGTGAACGACAGGCTCGTCGTCCCCTGAGCGGCCACGGTCAGCGGCAGGCTCGGAAGCCTCGTCTCCGTGCCGATTCCCTCGGCGGCGAACTGATCGAGCGAGACGGTGTTGCGGAAGCTGCCGCTGGCCGGATGGGGAGCGCCTGTGAGGAAGGCGATGTCGGCCGCATGGCCCCCGTCGACGTCGGGGTGGGAGAGCCCGGAGCAGATGGTGAGCCGGTCGCGGAACGGCTCGAGGGGAGCAAGGTAGGGGGAGGCGGTGTAGTTGTGGCCGATCCCCTCCGGAAAGAAGCATTGCGGCAGCAATCCCATCGTCGTCTCGATGGCCACCAGCCGGAGCGGCGCGCGGGGCTCGGCGGCCTTGGCCCGACGGGGGGCAAGGGCCTCGAGCCAAGGAAGGGCTACTCCGACGCCGCAGGCGCGGAGGAGGGTGCGTCTGGAGGTTGTCGTCGGTGTGGAGAGAGGCATGAAGTGGCCCTTCACTGCTCGAGGAACAACGGGCTCGAGACAACGGCGTGGATCACGGCGCGAACTCCGCCCCCCGCGGCTTCGGCCTCGGCGACGAGACGATTCATGGCTTCGCCGTCCGTGGCGGAGACGTCGGCGCCGGTGGCGTAGACGACGAGTTGCCGGGCCAGGGCCCGGCGGAGGACGGAGTCGTCGGCCACGAGGGTATCGCGGAAGTCCTCGAACGACCCGCAATGGCGGCCGTCGGCGAGCGTGCTGGAGACGTCGACGATCGCGCCATCGACGGGGGGCGTCCCCGGGGCATCGGCAAAGACACGGTAGCGATCCCGCCAGTGGCCGACCGCATCGAACACCTCGAGGGCGAAGCCGGGGGGATCGATGCTCACATGGCAGGAGGCACAGGTGGCGTCGGAGGTGTGCCGGGCGAGCTGGTCGCGGATCGAGACCGCACCGCGGACGTCGGGATCGACCGCGGCGACCCCGGGAGGGGGCGGATCGGGGGGTGCATCGAGCAATTCCCGCAGCACCCACACGCCACGCTTCACCGGCGAGGTCACCGTGCCGTTGGCGGTCACCTTGTGGATCGCCCCCTGTCCGAGCAAGCCTCCGCGGTGGCTCCCCGCCGGGACGGACACACGCCGGATGGCGACGCCTTCCACTCCGACGTCTGCACCGGGGAAGTAGTGGGCGGCGAGGCGCTGGTTGAGCATCGCGAAGTCGGAGCGGACCAGGGCCGTCACTGGCTCGTCGCGGCGCACGAGCTCGGCGACGAAGGCCCGCGTCTCGGCCCTCATGGCGTCGAGGAGAGCACGATCGAAATCAGGGTAGAGCGTCGTGTCGGGCGTGGTGGCCTCGAGGTCGCGGAGGTCGAGCCATTCGTCGGTGAAGTGGGCGATGAACCGTTCAACGCGGGGATCGTCGAGCATCCGCTCGACCTGGGCGCGGAGGACATCCGGCTGCGAGAGTTGCCGCCGCCGTGCCAGGTTGAAGAGCGTTTCGTCGGGCATCGAGTCCCAGAGGAAATAGGAGAGCCTCGATGCCAGGGCCCAGTCGTCCAGAGGGCCCGGGGGCCCCCCAAGAAAGAGGAACTCGGGGCTGCACAGCGCCGCCTGACAGGCGGTGCGGATCGAATCCTCAAAGGGATCCCCCTGTTTCATCCGCTTCGCGACGAGGGCCGTAGCGACCGCGAGTTCACCGGCGGTTGCCGGTCGCCGGTAAGCCCGGGAGAGGAAGGCCGACAGGAGCCGCCTGGCGTCGGCAGTCGGGTCGCCCGAGGTGACGGCCCAAGGTTTTCCTGGCTCCTCACTCCTGGGGAGCGCGCCGGGAAACCGCTGCACGGCGAGCGATCGTCGCGGCGGGGAGGCCCCCCGGTCGCGCAGCGGCAGCGCCGGCAGGTCGGCGAAGATCCGGCGGTGGCTCTCCGGGGGCCAGACGTCGTCGATCGGCCCCTCGACCTCGATCCAATCGACCGCCACGCCTGGTCCGACGTACTCCGCAGCCCGGCCCGGCATCTGGTAGACGCGCGCCGGCGGAAGAGAGGCCGCCGTGAACAGGATCCGCTCGCCGGGGTTGAGCCAGGTGTCGATCGTATGCACCGTCGGCTCTAGCGACGGCGCATCGACATAGGCGAGCAACCGGTCGTCAGCGTGGAGACTGACGGCCTCGGGGGCCGGCCGCGGCAGGAGCTTTCCCTTTTCCCACTGGAAGCTCCAAGTCGAGATCCGCAGCCGGTAGTGGCCGGCGCGGATCGGCGCGAACCCCGTGAAGAACAGGGCAAAGTGATCGTCCACGGCCTGGCGGCGGAAGACCCCGACCGAGTGCCGGTAGGGGAAGAGCCCCGACTGCTCGTAGTGGGCGAGCTTGTGTGGGAGCGCCGTGCGGACGATCGGCAGCGCCTCGTGGTCGTAGACGCCTGCGCGGAGGAAGACGGCGTCCCCTTCGAGGAGGGCAAGCTTGAAAAACTCCTGCGCACCGGGAAGGAGTGTCTCGTGAACCGGCTTCGGAGCCGTCGGCTGCGGCACCGTGGCCATGGCGAGCGTCGCTTCGGCGGCGGCATACCAGCCGGCGACGTGGACATGCGAGACGTCGAGGGCCGCGGCCGTCTTGTCGAAGCCGTGGGCCCGACCGTCTTCGGGAAGGAGGCCACGGACCTCGAGGCCGGGAAGAGCGAGGAGATCGCGGTGGGTATGCTCGTGCTCGATCCGTGTCAGCCGGCGGATTGGCGCCCGGCCGATGGACGGTGAGGCATCCTTGGACCGGGGGGCGGCGGCCGCGCTCCCGAGCCAGGCCAGCATGAGGGCCAGACAGATCGCCCCCCTGCCGAGCCCAGGACGGGGCGGCCGACAGCGGCGGAGGGTGGCGAGGGGAGTGGCCATCGGT
>CAJAYZ010000503.1 GCA_903949225.1 uncultured Planctomycetaceae bacterium | reverse complement strand
TCCCGATCGACCGAGCCGTGGTGGAGCGACAGCGTCTCTTTCCATTCGGGCCTAGCCACACGGATCGCATCGTGCCAGCGTTCTGCCTGGGCGCGGGTGTTGGTAAACACGAGCGACGTCGATGCCCGGTCGAGGACGCCGAGCACCTGCGGCAGGAGCCGCATCCCCATGTGACCGGCCCAGGGGAAGCGCTCCATCGGCACCGGCACGAGCGTCTCGATGTCGAGCTTCCGCGGGATCTTGGCGCTGACGACGCTCGCCGTGGCAACCCCGGCCGGGCCAACGAGCGCCGCGAGGGCCTCGTCGAGATTGGCAAGCGTCGCCGAGAGCCCCCACGTGGCGAGCCCCGGGGCAAGGGTGCGGAGGCGCGCCAGCGCCAGCTCGGTCTGCACGCCGCGCTTCGTCGCCAGCAGCTCATGCCACTCGTCGACGATCACCGTCTCGAGGTCGGCGAAGAGATCGTGGGCATTCTCGAGCGAGAGGAGCACCGAGAGCGATTCAGGGGTCGTCACGAGCCCTTCGGGCCAGCGTTTGCGGAGCCGGCTGCGCTCGGCAGCGGTCGAGTCGCCGGTGCGCAGCGCCACCTGCCAGCGCGGAGACCGTCGGCGCGATGACGATGCAGGTCTCTTGTCGGCCCCGGCAAGCCAGTCGGCGAGGTCGGAGAGGGGACGGTCGAGCGACCGGAGGGTGTCGGCAGCAAGCGCCCGCAGCGGCGTGATCCACACGACCCGCGGCCCACTACCGACCGGCCGTTCGTCGTCGCCTGCCTCCTCTCGCGCCATGGCGCGACGGCGGCTGTGGGCCAGAGCCCCGAGCCAGGCGGCGAGGGTTTTGCCGGTGCCCGTGGGGGCATGCACCAAGCCACTCCCGCCCGCCGCCGCGGCCCGCCACACCTGCTCCTGAAACGGAAAAGGCTTCCATCCCAGAGCCGCGAACCAGCGCCGAAGCGCCTGCAGATCAGCCGGAAACCGGCCCACGCCCCTGGGGGTCATTCGTCTTCCTCCCAGAGCCTGGTCTGGCGGTCGCCAGGGGGGGGGATCAGACGCTGGAGCGGAGGGAGCGGCGGAAGCGTCTCGACAGGAGCGACCAGAGCGCGGAGATCGGCAAGCGAGCCAGCCTCGGCCGGCGACTTGTCTCTCCGCCAGCGGACGATCCGCGGAAAGCGGACCGCCACCCCCGACGCATGTCGGGTCGATTCCGCCACCCGCTCGAAGGCCAGCTCCATGACAAGGCTGGCCGTCACCCCCCGCCACGGCCCCTTCTTCTCGAGCGTCGTCGCCCGAATGATCCGGTCGACCTCGGTCAGTTCCTTGTCGGTGAGCCCGGAGTAGGCGTTGGCGATCTTCACGAGACGTCCGTCATCCCAAACGCCGAAGGTGTAATCGGTGTGGAGGCCGGCGCGGCGGCCGTGGCCGGCGACGGCGCCAATGAGGACCGCGTCGATCTCGAGCGGCTCGATCTTCCACTTCCACCATTCACCGCGCGTCCGCCCGACGCCATAGGGGCCTTCTCGACGCTTGAGCATCACCCCCTCAACGCCCCGATCGCGCGCGGTTCCGCGCGCGCTTGCCACGGCAGCCCAGTCGGTGGGGCAGAGGACGGGCGAAAGGAGGAAGGGCGTTCCTTCGGGCACCGGCGCCCGGACAGGCTCACCCGGCGATCGCGGCTCGAACACCGGCCAGCCCCGCGCCGCGGCGAGCGCCTCCAGCTGCCGGCGCCGCTGGCAGAGGGGCTCGGCGCGAAGGTCGACGCCGGCGGCCTCGAGGAGATCGTAGGCGAGGAAGGCGACCGGAAGCTCGGCGATGTCGCGGCGGGTGGGAGCCTTGCGATGGAGCCGTCTTGAGAGCTGATCGAAGCCGAGCTGGCGGCCCCCACGGACGACGAGCAGTTCGCCGTCGAGGACGGTGCCTTCGGGGAGGCGCTCCGCGGCAGCGACCACCTCGGGGAACCGATCGCCGACGAGGTCCTCGCCGCGCGTCCAGAGCGCCGTCTCCCCACTGCGGCGCACGAGCTGCGCCCGCGCGCCATCCCATTTCCATTCGACCTGCCAGCCCGCCACGTCGCCGAGCATGGCCGGAGGCTCGTCGAGCGGCGCGGCGAGGAAGAAGGGGTATGGGCGGCGCGACGTGGCGGCGGCGGCAGGATCGAGAAGCTCGCGATAATCGTCTGCCGTCTCGAGCCTCGCGGCGACGAGGCGCTCGAGCATCTCCGCCGGCTCAACCCCTGCCACGACGGCCAGCGCCCGGGCCACGAGCGTGCGCGACACGCCGAGGCGGAGGCCGCCGGTGAGGAACTTGTGCCACACGATCCGCTCGGCCGGTCCGAGGCCGCGCCACACCTCCTCGACGAGCGCCCGCTTCCGTCCCTCGTCGGCCTCGGCGCGGATTCGATCGACC
>CAJAYZ010000502.1 GCA_903949225.1 uncultured Planctomycetaceae bacterium | reverse complement strand
TGTAGGTGTCGGTGACGGCCTTCGGGGGCGTGCCGGCGGTCGGGAAGGTGATCTTCACGTCGTCGCCCGGGAGGACGAGGAAGCGGTCGATGCCGGCGGAATCGCGGAAGCTCGCCAGCCCGATGCCGGGAACGATGCCGGTGAACTGCTCCCGGGAGGGATCGAACACGCGCCCCTGCTCTTCCGGCTTGGCGGCCCGGAAGGGATCGAGGGGGGCGTTGGGAGGATGGGCCTCCGCGGTCGGTGGGAGCTCGCCGGGAGGGGCCGCGGCCGTGGCGACCGCCGGCGTCGTCTCGGCGAGGACCGCATCGACCTGATGATCGACCGGGCGCACCGGGCCGCCGGTGGGGCCGCCGGCCTGCTCGCTCGCCTGGAGCTCCGCCTGCCGCTGCCGCCAGGCCCGTTCCCGTTCGACGCGCATCCGCCGGTGGGGCCAGCCGGCCCCCTCGAGCGCCGGCCGCGTCGCCACCTGCTGGTCTTCCGTCTGGCTGTCGATCGTGTCGTAGCCGCCGTCGCGGAGCCCGAACGACAACTGCCGACGGTTCTCCGGATGCTGGAGATAGCGGCCGAAGTCGCTCACCCTCGCGTGGGTCGTCTCGTCGATCCCGATGAGCATGATCTGCCGCGTCACCCACTGCCCGCGAACCTGGAAGTTGAGCATCGCCGGCACGGCCACCGTCGGCGTCATCCCCTCGATGTCGTCGCCGCCGGCGCGGAGGATCTCCTCCATGTGCCACTGCGGGTCTTGGAAGCCGGAGAGGGAATGACTCTCGAAGACGATGTCGGAGAGGATTCCGTGGATCCGCGACTGCATCTCGTGAGCGAAGCCGGCCATTACGGCGTTGACGACGATCATCGTCGCCACGCCGAGGGTCACGCTGATGACGCTCGCCAGGGCGATCCAGCGGGTGCGGAGATAGCGCCAGCAGAGGAGGAGGGTGTACAAGGGGGTCAGTCCTCGGTCTGCGGGCGGTGGATGGGAAAGAGGATCACATCGCGGATCGAGGCCGACTGCGTGAGGAGCATCACGAGCCTGTCGATGCCGATCCCGAGGCCTCCCGCCGGTGGCATGCCGTGACGGAGGGCCCGTATGAAATCGGTATCCATGCGGGCCATCGACTCGTCGGCAGCCAGCCCCGCCAGCTGCGTGCGGAACAGCTCCTCTTGGAGATCGGGGTCGTTGAGCTCGGTGTAGGCGTTGGCCAGTTCCATCCCGGCGACGTACAGCTCAAACCGCTCGGCGATCTCCGGTTGCCCCGCCTTCCGTTTGGTGAGCGGGCAGATCGCGGCGGGATAGTCGATCACGAACGTCGGGGCCGAGAGGGTGGCCTCGCAGGTCGCCTCGAAAAGCTCGCTCTTGATGACGTCGGGGTGGCGGCCGGCGGTGTCGATGCCGCGGCTGGCGGCCGCGGCGGTGATGCTCGCCGGGTCGGCCGGATCGCAGCCCACCACCTCGCGGAGGAGATCGTCGTACTTCACCCGCCGGAACGGCTTGGAGAGATCGATCTCGTGCCCCATCCACTGCACCGTCGGCGGCGTCCCGGCGACCTTCGCCGCATCACGGATGATCGCCTCGGTGAGATCCATCATCGAGACGTAATCACCGTAGGCCTCATAGGCCTCGAGCATCGTGAACTCGGGGTTGTGCCGCGGGCTCACCCCCTCGTTGCGGTAGACGCGCCCCAGCTCGAAGACGCGCTCCATGCCGCCGACGAGGAGCCGCTTGAGATGAAGCTCGAGCGCGATCCGCAGGACGAGCCCCATGTCGAGGGCGTTGTGGTGGGTCTTGAAGGGGCGGGCGGCCGCACCGCCGGCCGAGTCCTGGAGCGTCGGGCCTTCGATCTCGAGGTAGCCGCGGTCGAAGAGCGTCTGCCGCACCGAGGCGACGATCCGGCTGCGGGCGATGAAGCGCTCGCGCACCCCCTCGCCGTGGATCAGGTCGACGTAGCGCATCCGCTGCTTGAGCTCGGTGTCGACAAGCCCGTGGAACTTGTCCGGCGGCGTCTCGATCGACTTCGTGAGAAACGTCAGCGCCGAGGCAAACACGGTCAGCTCGCCGGTCTTCGAATACCCGAGCCGGCCGTCGACGCCGATCAGATCGCCCAAGTCGAGGCAGTCGACCACCTTCCAATTCTTGGGGCCGACCTGCTTCTTTCCGAGCATGATCTGGATTCGACCGGAGCGGTCGGCAAGCGAGATGAAGACGAGGCTGCCGGCGCTCCGCTGAAGCATGATCCGCCCGGCCACGCGGACGGTGGGGCCATCGTCCGCCGGCGGCTCCCCTTCGGGCCGCTTGAGGGGCTCCCCCTGCTCGCGCACCGCGGCGATCGGCGCGGCCCCGTCGAACCGGCTGCCCCACGGGTCGATCCCCA
>CAJAYZ010000501.1 GCA_903949225.1 uncultured Planctomycetaceae bacterium | reverse complement strand
GCCTTGCGTCAGCCCCCGGCACCGACGGCCGCGAGTTCGGCTGCCACGGCATCGACGAGCACAGCCACGTCGCCGTGCCAGTCGATGACGGTGCTCTGCTGCGATTGCATCCGCTTGCACTGCGCTGTGCCAGCGGTGAACTCGTCGCTGCCGATGACGAGCGCCAGCGGAAAGCCCTTCTTCGAAGCGACTTTGAGCTGCTGACCGACGCGCTTCGGCTCGGCCGCCATCTCCACCGCCATCCCCGCCCTCCGCAGGGCGGCGGCGATCCGCAGGTAATCCCCGCGGTGGGCTTCGTCAAAATAGACGAGGAAGACGTCGGCGGCGGTCTCGCGGGTTTCTAGCCGGCCGAGCTCCTCGAGCCCGGCGAGCAACCGATCGATCCCCAGCGACGCCCCGATGCCCGGGAGGTGCTGCTTCGTGTACAGCCCGGCGAGATTGTCGTAGCGGCCGCCGGAGCAGATGCTCCCCAGTGCCGGCAACTCGTCGAGAAAGCTCTCGAGCACCAGGCCGGTGTAGTAGTCGAGGCCGCGGGCGATCGAGGGATCGATGACGATCCTTCCGGCAGGCACCCCAGCCTGTCCCGCGCCGTCGAGGAGCGCCCGCAGGGCGTCGATCCCGGCCCGCCCCGGAGCCGTGCCGCCGGCGAGCGGCTCGATCGCGGCAAGGACAGCGTCGGCCGGCCCGGTAAGCGACGCGAGCTGGAGCAGATCGGCACTCGCCCCCGCGCCGATCC
Organism: uncultured Planctomycetaceae bacterium; assembly: GCA_903949225.1. Lineage (GTDB taxonomy): Bacteria > Planctomycetota > Planctomycetia > Pirellulales > UBA1268 > QWOP01. Next base: position 5,590 of record CAJAYZ010000501.1, on the reverse strand, counting down.
CGTGGCCGGCAAGCTCCGCGGCGACTCCCTCGGGGCTCACCTTGCCGAGCTTGTCGAGGGCCCGCAGCACGACGGTGGAACGGTCGGCGAGCCCGAGGCGCTCGAGGATCCCCGACAGAACCCGGCGATCGTTGACCCGGATCGTGAAGCTTTCCAGCCCGATCGCCGAGAGGAGATCGTGGACGACGAGGACGGTTTCGAGATCGGCAAGCGCGCTGGTTGTTCCGATCGTGTCGAAGTCACACTGCATGAACTCTCGGTAGCGGCCGCGCTGCGTGTTCTCGCCGCGCCACACCGTCGCCATGTGGTAGCGCTTGAAGGGGATCCCGAGCGTGCCGATGTGCTGGGCGGCGAACCGGGCCAGCGGAATCGTGAGATCGAACCGCATCCCCACCTCGCGGCCACCGTGGTCGGTGAAGCGATAGAGCTGCTTGTCAGTCTCGTCGCTCCCCTTGCCGGTGAGGATCTCGAGGTATTCAAGCGCCGGAGTGTCGATCGGTACGAAGCCATAGGACCGGTAGACGCGCCGCGCGATGTCGAGAATCCCCTCTCGGGCGAGTGCCTGGGGGGGGAGATGATCGCGAAACCCCTTGAGGGTGCGGGGCTCGATGAGGGTGCGGGATTCGATGGGCGGGCGCGGGTCGGTCACGGAGCAGGTTCCGGGGAGGAGCGGCGGAAGGCCCCGGTTATACCCCCACTTAGCCACCGGCACCCACCACCCGCGGGCCGCCGTGGCACTCCGGTCGGTCGGGCGGTCGTCAGCCGGCCGGCGCCACCATCCGCCCTGCCTTGACCACGCCCCCCTGCATGACGGCGATGAAGCGGCTGCGGTCCTGGAGGACGCGGATGTCGGTCGTCGGATCGCCGTCGACGAGGAGGACGTCGGCGAGCTTGCCCAGCTCAAGAGTGCCGAGATCGTGGCCCCGCCCCATGATCTCCGCGCCGGTCTTCGTGGCGCACTTCAAGACCTCGAGCGGCGAGAGCCCGACGAAGTCGACGAAGAACGACAGCTCCTTGGCGTAGTCGCCGTGGGGATTCCAGGCGAAGCCGTAATCGCCCCCCATCCCCAGCCGGCCGCCAGCCCGAAGGATCCGCCGGGCGCTCTCGGCGCCGCCGTCGAGCGTCTCCTGATGGCCGTCGATGACCCGCTGCGAGAGGCCGAACTCGGGGCCGCGTTCCACGCTCACCTTCTCGAAGTAGAGCGCCGGCACGCAGGGGACGTCGCGGGCGAGGAGGAGCTCGAGCCCCTCGTTGTCGATGAACGTGCCATGCTCGATCGCGTCGTAGCCCGCCTTGAGGGCATTGGTGATCCCTTCGGTGGCCCGGCAGTGGCCGGTCACTTTGAGGCTGTGGTTGTGGGCCGTCGCGACCACGGCGCTCATCTCCTCGAACGTCATGCAGAGGGTGTGGTGATCGTTGACGTCGGGGGCGGCAGCGTCGCCTGTGGGGTAGGTCTTCACCCATTCGACGCCATCCTTGACGAGCTTCCGAACCGCGGCGCGGGCCTCATCGGGGCCGTTGACGAGGAGTACGAGCCCCTCCATGCCGATGCGGCGGTAGTCGGGATTCCAATCCATCAGCCCGCCAACGCCGCAGATCTCGCGACCGCTGGCGACGAGCCGAGGGCCGGTCATGAGGTCGTTCTCGAGGGCCTTCTTCAGCCAAACGTCGATGTTGAACAGGCTCCCGCCGCTGCGGGCCGCCGTGTAGCCGCACTGGAGGGCCAGCCGGGCGTTGGCCGCGGCGAGGAGGGTGACGTATTCGACCGGATACTTGATGTCGAGATCCTCGAGGGCCGCGACGTCGAAGTAGGTGGCATGGAAGTGAGCCTCGACGAGGCCCGGCATGATCGTCCCGCCGCCGACGTCGATCCGCCGCGCGCCTTGGGGCTGCGCGGGCATCGCCGCCTCCGGGCCGGCATAGGCCACGACGCCGTCGCTGATCACGAGCGCCGCGTCAGCCACCGCCGCGGATCCCGTGCCATCGAACAACCGGCCGCCACGGATCACCGTCGTGCCTGTTTCGTGACGCATGTCTTTCCTTCCAAAAAGTCGCCGTGCCACACACGGGGCCGCCGGATGCGTCGCCCCACCCGCCGCGGAGAGCTTACGACTTCATCACCGCATCGCCAAACGGGAGCGATTCGAGGAACGGGATCACGAAGCGTGGCACGAGATCGGGCTGCTGGCCGACGGCGTTGTGGCCGATCCCCGGAAGATCGATCGGCGTGACGTCGGCAAGCGTGTCGCAGAGCTGTCGGAAGTCGCCGTCGGGGAGCATGCCGCCGCGCGTCGGATCGGCCCGGAGCACGAGTACCGGGCAGGTGACGCGGCGGAGCGTCGCCTCCCAGTCGATCCCGTCGAGCCAGGCATTGGCAAGCAGCGGGAACATCGTCGCTGGGTCGAGGCCCTTCAGGCACGACGCCGTGAACCGGACATTCGCCGGATCGCGCGTGGCGCCGAACGTCGTCGTCGGCATCCCGGGAGCGCCCGGAAGGGGGGCCGCCGAGAGCGTCCGGGCCAATTCGCCGATGGGAAGCACACTCCCGGCATGCTCGCGGTAGAGCGCGAACACCGCCGCATAGGGGCTGCGATCGACCGCGGTGAGAAAGGTTGGCCCCGGCGGATCTTCGAGGACTATGGCCCCAACCGCATCAGGGCAGGCCGCGGCGGTGAGGAGGGCGACGAGGGCTCCGAGGGAGTGACCGTAGAGGACAGGCCTTTCGAGGCTCCCGACGACCCGCACGGCATCGGCCGCATAGTCGCGGACGAAATACCCTCCCCCCCTCTCCGACTCGCCATGCCCGCGGTGGTCGTAGGCCCGAACGCAAAACCGGGGCATCAGCCAGGGAAGGAGCGGGGCAAACGTCGCGCGGCGGCGCGACACGCCATGGAGGAGGAGGAGCGGCGGCTGGGCGGTGTTTCCCGACGTCCATCCCGCCAGCGTGACACCGTCGCCGTGAAACGTCGTCGACGTGAGCATGGGAATCATTTCGTCGTTGTCAGAAGTCATCCGAGGATGGCGAGGGGATTGGGGCGAGGCCCACGGATCGACTTGCCACGGTTTTTCTTCCGTCGCCCCTCTCCCACCTCGAGGCCCCCCGGGCCCAGCACAGCATCCATGTACTCCTCGACCTGTTCGGCGGTCTCGAAGTATTGGTCGTAGACCCAGTCGTCCTCGTATTCGCAGTCTTTTGTCGTGTATTCGCGGCAGATCTGCGGACGGGTCTCGTAGATTCCGCAGCGGTGATCCTCACCGAGATGCTTGCAGACGGTGTGGACGCAGACATACCACTCGCCATCCTCGGTGAAGACGGTGGCGTGGTCGTGGAGGAGGAACCAGCGGATGTATTCGAATTCCTCCCGCGTCGTCGGCGTGTCGAGCGGCAGCGCGAAGTAGCGACAGCACTTCGCCGTGCAGAACTGGCACAGCACCTGATCGGCGGCGACGGTGTCGCGGTGGGGCTTGGGGGCGAAGATCGGCAGGAGGGTGTCGACGGCCGGCATGAATGGGCTCCGTTTTGTCTGGGGCGGAGACAATCTACGGCCCGGCCGGCGCCCCCACAACGGGCAGGGGGGCCGGGCGGTCGGCGGAATCGGCGCCGGCGGCGTGGCGTATACTCGGTGTCGCTGCCCGCCTGGGTGGCGCCCTCGGAAAGGAGCCGCCGACGTGCCGAAGCGCTGGAGGATGCAGCCGCAAGATGCGGCGGTGGTGGCGGGGCTCGAGCGGGCCGCCGGCGTGTCGCCGATCGTCGCCCGGCTGCTCGCCGCTCGCGGGCTTGTCGACGCTGCCGCGGCGCGGACGTTCCTCGCCGGCACGCTTCAGGATCTCCGCGATCCCGAATTGCTCCCCGGGGTGCCTGCCGCGGCCGAGCGGATTCTCGCCGCCGCCCGCGACGGGACGCGGATCGTGATCTACGGCGATTACGACGCCGACGGCATGTGCGCCACGGCGATCCTCTTGGGCTGTCTTCAGGCCCTCGGGGCGACGCCGGAGTGGTATGTGCCCGACCGCTTCGAGGAGGGGTACGGCCTCAACGCCGAGGCGCTCCGCAGCTTGGCGGCGAAGGGGGCGAAGCTCGTGATCACCGTCGACTGCGGGATCGCCAGTGCCGCCGAGGCGGCGGTGGCCCGCGAGCTCGGGATCGATCTGATCATCACCGACCACCACGGCTTCGGGCCGGCGCTCCCCGAGGCGACCGTGCTCGTCCATCCCCGGCTCCCGGGAGGCGGCTATCCCTTCGGCGATCTGTGTGGCGCGGCGGTGGCCTTCAAGCTCGCCTGGGCGATCGCTACACGGGCCAGTGGCGCCAAGCAAGTGACGCCACGGCTGCGTGAGATGCTTCTGCGCTCCGTCGGCTTGGCAACGCTCGGCACCGTCGCCGACGTCATGCCCCTCCTCGACGAAAACCGGATCCTCGTCAAGCATGGCCTCGAATGCCTTCGCCTCCGCGGCGGCGCCGGGATCGTGCGGCTGATGGAGCTGGCCAAGCTTCAGGAGAAGTCGGCGCTCGAGAGCGAGGATGTCGCCTTCCGGCTGGCACCGCGGCTCAATGCCGCCGGGCGGCTCGGCCAGGCTGGCCTGGCGATCGAGATGCTCACCACCGCCGACGAGCCCCGTGCGCTCCAATTGGCCGATGTGATCCATGGCTTCAACGAGCAGCGTGACACCCTCGAGAGGTGCATCCTCCTCGCCGCCACGAAGCAGGCCACTCACGACTTCGATCCGGTCGCCGCGCCGGCGCTGGTCCTCGCCGGCCGTGGCTGGCACCCCGGCGTGGTGGGGATCGTCGCCGGCCGGCTCGCTGAGCGCTACCACCGCCCGATCGTCGTCATCGCCCAGGACGAGCATCAGGGGCGGCCGGCGACGGGGAGCCTGCGGAGCGTGCCCGGCTTCGACGTCCTCGCCCCGCTCCAAGCCTGCCGCTCCCATCTCCTCACCTGCGGTGGCCATGCGGCAGCGGCGGGCTTAAGAATCGAGGACGGCGCCATCGAGGCCTTTCGGGAAGCCTTTCTCGCCGAGGTGGCGGCGCGGATGCCGGAGGAGCTGCGGCTGGCCCAAGTGGCGATCGACGGGGAGGCGACGATTGCTAGCCTGTCGCTCGACACGGTCGGCCAGATCGAGAAGCTCGCCCCGTTCGGCCAAGGGAATCGCCGGCCGGTGCTGTGTGCCTCTGCCGTAAGGCTCACCGAAGCGCCGCGGGTGATCGGCGCGGGGGGCCGACATGTCGCCATGACCCTCATCCAGCATGGCGTGAAGATCCGCGCCGTCGCCTGGGGGGCGGCCGAGTGGCTTCCTCATCTGCCCCCTCCTGGTCAGACATTCCATGTCGCCTTCCGACCGAAGATCAACGAGTTTCGTGGCCGCCGCACAGCGGAGATGGAGGTCGTCGACTGGCGGCCCGACGGCCCCGACATCACCAAAGAGCTTCCGCCGCTGATCGCTCCTGCCTCCGTCTCCGCCGATGGCCTTTGACCGCTCCACCGCTTCCCCTCTACTCCATCCCTCCGCTTCCAGAGTCCCAGAGGATTCCTCCATGGTCATCGCCTCGCGCCGTCGCCTTCTCCGTGCCATCGGGCTTTCCATCTCT
>CAJAYZ010000500.1 GCA_903949225.1 uncultured Planctomycetaceae bacterium | reverse complement strand
TCCGCCGCCACGGCGACCGTCTCGCGCAACGGCGACATCTCCGCCGACCTCGTCGTCGATCTCGCGACCAGCCTGCCGGCCGGCGTCGACGTCCCCTCGCGCGTCACCATCCCCGCCGGCCAGGCCTCGGTGCAGTTCGCCGTCGCCGCGATCGACGACGCGATCTCCCAGGGAGAACGGGGATTCTCGATCGCCGCCTCGGCTGCCGGCTTCGTCGACGCCGCGATCGACGGCACGTTCGACGACGACGACGTCGCCCGTCTCTCCGTGTCGATCGCCGCCACGAACGTCGCCGAGAACGCCGCCAACCCGGCCGTCACCGGCACCGTCACGCGCAACACCCCGACGACGTCTGACCTCGTGGTCACGCTCCAGAGCGATACTCCGACCCGTGCGCGCGCCCCCGCCACCGTCACGATCCCGGCGGGCGACGCGTCGGTCACCTTCCCGATCACGGTCGTCGACAACACCGCCATCGACGGCTCGACGCGCGTCTCCTTCACCGCGAGCGCGGCGGGACTTGCCGCCGCGTCGTCGAGCGTCGTCGTCACCGACGACGACGTCGTCTCCCTCGCCCTCTCGTTCCGTGCGTCGACGATCACCGAAGGGGCCGCGAGCCCCGCCACCATCGGCACCGTGACGCGCCTCGTCGTCACGACCGAGCCGCTCGTGGTGACGCTCGCGCCGAGTGCGGCTGGGGTCATCGGCCTCCCCGCCACCGTGACGATCCCCGCGAACGCCGCGTCCGCGTCGTTCACGATCAACGCCCCCGACGACACGCTCGCCACCGGCACGCGCTCCGTGGAGATCGCCGCACTGCCGACGACCCGCTCGGGAGTGGTCCTCGAGTCGGGCGGTGCGACCGCCTTGCTCACCATCCTCGACAACGACGGCCCTTCGCTCGTCGTCACGGCGGCGAGTGTCTCGGTGCGCGAGGGGGCGACGATCGAGGGCCGCGTGATCCGCAACACCTCGACCGCCACCGATCTGGCGGTCACCCTTTCGAGCTCCGACACCGGCGAGGCGGTCGTCCCGGCCACGGTGACGATCCCCGCCGGGTCCCTCTCCGCCACCTTCACCATCCGCGGCGTCGCCGACGGCGTCGCCGACCGAACGCAGTCCGCCTCGATCGTCGCTGCGGCCACGGGATTCAACGCCGGATCCTTCCCGGTGCTCGTCACCGACGCCGACCTCCCCGATCTCCGCGTCACGGCGGTCAGTGGGCCGACGGCGGCGAAGGCCGGGCAAGCGGCGACGATCAACTGGACGGTGGTCAACGACGGCGTCGTGGCGGCGACGGGCTCGTGGATCGACCGCATCTACCTCTCGGCCGACGACCAGCTCGGCGACGACGTCCTCGTCGGCTCGCTTCCCTACACCGGCTCCCTCGCGGTCGGGGAGGGCTACACGCGGACCCAGACCTTCACGCTTCCGGCGAACCTGGGCACCTACAGGCTCCTCGCCGTCACCGACGGTCCGGCGATCGCCGCGGCGGGGGTGGTCACCACCGGCTACGTGGCCGAGGGCTCCGAGACGAACAACGTCCGGGCCTCCGCGCCGATCACCCTCTCGGCCTCCTACCGGGCCACCGCGAGCGTGGCGCTCGACGTCTCCCCGCAGGGGGCCCCGGTAACGATCACCGGACGGGCCTTCGATCCGGAAACCGGTGCCGCGGCGGCGGGCGTGCCCGTCACGGTGCGGATCGCCGTCAAGGGGACGCGCCGTCTCCTCGACGCCGTCACCGGCGACGACGGCACCTTCATCGCGGTGTTCCAGCCGCTGGCGAACGAGGCCGGCAGCTACTCGGTGTGCGCCGACCACCCCGGCGTCACCGCCGACACCGTCCAGGATTCGTTCCGCATCTACGGGATGCGGGCGAACTACGCGAGTCTCTCGGCGACGATCACGGGCGGAACACCGGCATTGGGTACCTTGACGCTCACCAATGTCGGCGAAGACCAACTCACCGGTCTCAGGGTCGAGGCGATCGGACTGCCGACCCACGTGTCGTTCAGCTCGGCGATCGCCGACTCACTCTCACCGGGAGCCAGCACCGACGTGCGTGTGACGTTCACCGCCGTCTCGGATGTGCCCGGGCCCGTGACCGCCACCGTCCGGATGACGTCGTCGGAAGGAGCGGTGTTCGAACTCCCGGCGAGCATCGACGTCCTCCCGTTCACGCCACGGCTCGTGGCGTCGCCCGGCGTTCTTGACCGCGGCATGGTCCACGGGCAGCGGACATACGTCACGTTCGATCTCGTCAATACCGGTGGTTCCGCGGCCACGAACGTCTCCTTGATGCTGCCGGACGTCCCCTGGCTGTCCCTCGTCTCCCCGACAGGCCCCCTGTCAATCGCCGCGGGCGCGACGGTCCCGGTGACGGTCGCCCTCTCGCCCGCGACCGACCTCCCGCTGGACTACTACACCGGCTCCATCGGCATCACGGGAGAGAGCGGCGTCTCATCCTCGGTCGGCTACGGATTCCGCGCGCTCTCCACCGCGGCCGCCAGCCTGAAGGTGAACGTCCAGGACGAATACACCTTCTACGTGGGCGAGAGTCCCCAGGTGGCACAGGCCACGGTGCGGATTCTCGACGCCTACGACAACTCGATCGTCATCGCCGAGGCGGTCACCGGCGCCGAGGGCGTAGCCGTCTTCCCGGGCCTCATCGAAGGACAGTACACGGTCGAAGTCGAGGCGGCCAAGCACGGAGGATATCGCGACTCTCACACCGTCCTCGCCGGCGATGCCAACACGCTCAACGTGTTCATTCCCCGCCAGACCGTCACCTACTCGTGGTCCGTGACGCCTACGGAGATCGCCGATCGCTACGATATCTCGTTGGTAACGACGTTCGAGACGAATGTCCCCGCCCCGGTGATCGTCATCACCCCCTCCGGCCCGTTGCCGCGTCTTGCCCCCGGCGAAAGCGGGCAGATCGACATCGTCATCAGGAACAACGGCCTCATCGCCGCCGAGGACGTCGAGATCTCGTTCGACGACAACGAGGACTACGTCCTCACCCCACTCGTCGGCAGTCTGGGCATCCTTCCCGCGATGTCCGAAATCACGATTCCGTTGACAGTGCTTCGCAAGGCCGACTCGTTAATCTCGAAATCCGGGGAAATGTCGCTCGATGAGTACACCTGCAAGGGGACTCCCGGCGGATCTGTCAAGGCCGTTTACAAGTGCGGCCCCGGTGTCAAGAACTGCCGTGGTGCCGTCACCCTACAGAGGCCGGATGCAATCACCTGCACCGGTATCGGCGCGATTGATGCGATTCGTGGAGCCTTGAATACCTGGGGCAACGGATTGAACGATGGTATCCGCTCGCAAATCAAGAACGGTAAAGGCGGATCACGCGGGAACTGTGCGATCGGAGTTCGTGGATACACCGCTGACGATGCTACGTCGGGCATCTTACTCCCCTCGTCTGACGACGATGTCTGCGCCAGGGTGGTGTTGTCCCTCGACCAGCAGGCCACGCTGACCCGCTCCGCCTTCAACGGCGTCCTCACGCTGAACAACGGCAGCACGACCGGTCCGCTCGAGAAAGTCCAGGTGACGCTCGACTTCCGCGACGCCGACGGCAACTCCGTCAACGACCGGTTCTTTGTCCAGCCGGCGAAGCTCTCGGGGATCACCGCCATCGACGGCACCGGCACCGTCGCCGCGGGCTCGAGCGGCACGGCCCGTTACACGATCATCCCCACCCGAACCGCCGCTCCCGCCGCTCCGACCGTCTACTCCGTCGGCGGCACGCTCCGCTACGTCGACCCCGACAGCAAGCAGGAGGTCGTCGTGCCGCTCGTCGGTGCCACGATCACCGTCTATCCCGATCCGAACCTGCAACTCGACTACTTCTGGCAGCGCGACGTCTACGGCGACGATCCGCATACCGAGGAGGTCGAGCCCTCCGAGCCCTTCGCCGTGGGGCTGATCGTCACCAACACCGGCCACGGCACCGCCAAGGACTTCACCGTCACCTCGGCCCAGCCCAAGATCGTCGAGAACGAGAAGGGCCTCCTCGTCGACTTCTCGGTCCTCGGCACGCAGGTCGACGTCAACCCGGTCGCTCCGTCGCTCACCGCCACGTTCGGCTCGATCGGCGCCGGCCAGTCGGTCGTGGGCCAGTGGCTCATGACCTCGACGCTCCAGGGCAAGTTCATCGACTTCGCGGCGTCGTTCACCCACGCCGACGAACTCGGCGGCAAGGCCACGAGCCTCGTCGACACGGTGAACATCCATGAACTGATCCGCTCGGTGCGCGTCGGCGGCGACGTCGACGACGGCCGCCCAGACTTCCTCGTCAACGACGTCGTCGACGCCGACCACCTTCCCGACACGCTCTGGCTGAGCGACGGCTCGAAGGCCCCGGTGAGCGTCGCCACCGGCGTGGCAGTCGACCGGGCGATGGTGGGGGGCCGCCTCGTCGCCACCGTCACCGCCGCGACCGTGGGCGGCTGGTCCTACGTGAAAATCCCCGACGCCCTGGCCGGCTACCGGCTCGATTCCGTCACCCGCTCCGACGGCAAGGCGCTGGCGGTCGGCCGGACGGCCTGGCAGACCGACCGCACGTTCCCCGCCTCCTCCTCGGCGGCGGTGCGCGAGCGACTCGTCCACCTGCTCGACCGCGACGCGACCGGAACCTGGACGCTGTCCTACGTGGTCGACGACCGGATCGCGCCGGTGCTGCTCTCGATCGGCGACGTCGATCCGAACCCGCGCTCGGCGCCGATCGACTCGATCGACGTCATCTTCTCCGAGGAGATCGATCCGGCCACCTTCACTCCGGCCGACGTCACGCTCTCCCGTGACGGCGGCGCCAACATCGTCGATTCCGCCGTCACGATCTCCCATGTCGCCGGCGGCACCTACCGCATCGGCGGACTCACGGCGCTCACCACCGCCGACGGCGTCTACGAGATCGCCGTCGTCGGCGCGGGAATCAAGGATTGGGGCGGCAACGCCGCCTCCGGCACCGTCGCCCGCCGCTGGGCCAACGGCGCCGCCGGCCCGTACGTCGTCGCGCTCGCGGCCCCGTCGGGCTCAGGCGCGCCGGTCGACGCGGTCGAGGTGACGTTCTCCGCGGCGGTCGATCCGAACACGTTCGGCCTGCCCGACCTGACGCTCGTCCGCGACGGCGGCGCGAATCTCGTCGACGATCGCGTCTTCATCGACGCCGTCTCGGCGACCACCTTCCGCATCCACGGCGTCGGCGGGCTCACCGGGAACGACGGGCGTTACACCCTCTCCGTCCGGGCCGCCGGAGTGACGGGTGCGACGGGACTCGCCGGCGTGGGCAGCCTGAGCCTCGACTGGATCCGCGACACGCTCCGGCCGACCGTGGCCAGCGTCCAGCAGCCGGCGACGAATCCGCGGAACATCGTCGTCCCCTCGCTCGACGTCACCTTCTCCGAGCCGGTCGATCCGGCGTCGTTCACGCGCGACGACCTCCTCATCACGCGCGACGGCGTGCCTATGGCCACCGACTCGCGCGTCACGATCAAGGCCCTCTCCCCCACGACCTTCCGCGTCGCCGGATTCACCTGGTTCGTGGGCCGGGAGGGGACCTACCGCTTCAGCGTCTCCGCCGAAGGCATCCTCGACCTGGCGGGCAACGTCGGCACCGGTGCCGCCTCCGCCGAATGGGTCATGGACACCACCCCGCCGTCCGCCCCGACCGCCCTGCGGATCGAGGCCGACACCGGCGCCTCCGACGCCGACGGCGTGACGACCACCTCGCGTGTCACGCTCCACGGCACGCTCGGGGAGCCGGGTCTGCAGGTGCAGCTGTACGACGTCGACGCCGGCGTCGACCTCGGCGAGGCCATCGTGAGCGGCACGACCTTCTCCAAGGAGCTCTCCCTCGCCACCGAGGGCCGCCACCGGATCCGCATCCGTCTCGTCGACGGGGCCGGCAACGTCGGCCGTGAGGGACGCGACCTCAAGCCGGGCGGATACTTCGACGTGCTTCTCGACCGGATCGCGCCGACGCTCCTCTCCATCGAGGCCGTCGCCACCTCGCCGCGCACCACGCCCGTCGCCTCGATCGACGTCGTCCTCTCGGAGGAGATCGACGGCACCACGCTCGACTGGCGGGACGTGACCCTGACGCGCGACGGCGGGGCGAATCTGGTCACCGACGCGGTGACCGTCAGCCACGTCTCGGGCGACGTGTGGCGGATCGGAAACCTCGGGACGCTGACCGCGGCGGATGGCGAGTACCGACTCGCCGTCGCGGGCGCCGGGGTCGCCGACGTCGCGGGAAACGCCGGCACCGGCTCCGTGCAGACGGCCTGGATCACCGACGGGGGGACCCTGCGCCGGTCGACGATCGTGGGAACGGTGTTCCACGATCACGACGGTAACCGGCGGACGGACGAAGGTGACGAGGGGCTCTCCGGCTGGACCGTGTTCGTCGACACCGACGGCGACGGCATCCTCGACGCCGACGTCGATCCCTCCACGATCACCGGAGCGGACGGGACCTTTCGAATCGAAGGCCTCGCCGCCGGCACGCATACTGTCCATGCCGTGGCTGCGAACGGCTGGAGCCGGAGCCTCCCGGCCGTGGCCGACGGAGGGCAGATGACGTCGATCCTCGCCGGGGGGACGACGGATCGCGTGGATTTCGGCTTCTATCGCGGCGGGCGGATCGAGGGCACCCTTTTCGACGATCGTGACCGCAGCGGCGCCCGCGATCCGGGCGAGACGGGACTCGACGGCTGGACGGTCTATCTCGATCTCGATGCGGATGGACTGAAGGACGATGACGAACCGGCGACGATGACGGGTGCGGACGGCGCCTACGCTTTCGCCGACCTCGCGCCGGGAACCTACGCCGTGGCGCAGGTCTACCGCACCGACTGGACCCAGACGTCGCCGGGTATCGACGGGGGCAACCTCTCCGGCCAGCAGGCCCGGGCCCTGGTGACCACGACGGACGTCGCCACCCAGTCGCTCGTGATCTTCGACCAGCGCTGCCAGTGCGTCGCCGGGACCCCGACCTCCTTCGCTCGCTCGGCCCCGACCTCCGCGGACGGCTCCGTGATGATCTGGGCCGACCGCGACCCGACGACCCCTGACGTGATCGACGTGTGGTACGACTTCCGCTCGCAGAGCGGCTGGGCCAACACGATCACGACGGTGCAGATCGAACTCGCCGAGCGCGGCATGCGCCTCTGGGTGGAAGCGTCGGCGGGGGCGGTGCGCTTCGTCCGCAATCCCGGGGCGAGCGCGAGCGACATCATCAACATCGGCGTCGGCGATCTGGCCGCTCTCGGCGGCACGAGCGGCGCACGGAACGTGCTCGGGCTCGGGGGAGCCGTCTTCGCGCCGCTGTCGCAGGGGGGCCTCCGCCACGGCGTGGCCTGGCTCGACCATGCCGAGCGCTGGGACGTGAGCTTCGGCAATGGGAACGTCGCCGGGACGTTCGACTTCTTCACCGTGATGGCTCACGAGATCGGCCACGGCCTCGGTCTCGAGCACCTCCCCGGCGCGCCTTCGGAATCGCTGATGAACGGCATCTACGGGGGGGAGCGCACGACGTTCTCGGTCGCCGACTCGATGGCGGTCCGGCAACTCTACGCCGGCCTCACCGGATCCCCGTCGGGCTCGAACTGGACGATCCTGCCGGCGGTGCTTCCGGGTACCCACATCGTGACCGTCTTCTCGGGGTCGGTGATCTACTCGCTGGACTTCGGCAACACCTCCGAAAACGCCGCACCGACCGGCGTCACGCTCTCGAACGTCCGCGAATTCCTCGCCGACAACGAGAGCACCACCAGCCGGATCCGGGTGGCCGACGTCGCCGTCGTGGACGACGGGGTGGGGACCAACACGCTCTCGCTCTCCGGCGCCGACGCCGCGAGCTTCGAGATCGACGGCAGCGTGCTTTATCTCCGGGCGGGGGTGGCCCTCTCCGCGGCGACGAAGGCTCGGTACGACGTCGTCGTGAACGCGATCGACGAGTCGCTCGCAGACAGCGCTGCGACGACGGTCACGTACGGACTCACGATCGTCCCGGCGACCGGCACCTTCGGGGATTACTCCTACGCGATCGGTGCCGACGGTGCGGCGATCACCGAGGCGCGGAATCTCGTCGACGCCGTCATTCCCGCCTCCATCTACGGCTATCCGGTCACCTCCCTCGGCGGCGGATCGTTCGCGGCGAGCTGGCCGACCCTGCGGTCGGTGGTGATTCCGTCCACGGTCGTCACGATCGGCGACGCCGCCTTCGCCGCCTGCTATTCCCTGGAGTCGGTGACGATCCCCGCGTCGGTGACGACGATCGGAAACTCCGCGTTCGAGAATTGCCGGAGTCTCGGCAGCATCACGATTCCCGACTCCGTGACGTCGATCGGCCAGGGCGCTTTCCGCGGCTGTCGGAGCCTGACCTCCGTCGCCATCCCGGCCTCGGTCGTGCGGATCGACTCCATGGCGTTCGGCGAGTGCGGGAATCTCGTCGCGATCACCGTGGCGGAAGGCAACCCCGCCTATTCCAGCCGCGACGGTCTGCTCTACGACAAGAGCGGCACGACGCTGTTCCAAGCCCCCGGCGGGCTCGCATCGGTCGTCGTACCCTCGGGAACCCTGACGATCCAGGCGTATGCCTTCAGGTCCTCCTCCAAGCTCGCATCGGTCAGCCTACCGGAGGGGTTGGTCTCGATCGGGTACGAGTCCTTCCTGGGTTGCACCGCGCTGACGGGCGTCGCCCTTCCCGCCAGCCTCCAAGGCCTCGACGGATCCTCGTTCCCAGGATGCTCATCGCTCACGACACTCGAGATCGCCGCCGATAATCCCTACTTCCGCACCGTGGGCGGGTCGGTCTACGACAAGGCCGGCACCGAGCTGGTCGCCGTGGCACCGGGGCTCTCGTCGGTGGTGGTGCCCGAAGGAGTGACGGCGATCCGCCGCGATGCGGGCAGACAGTCCTCCGTCGCATCGCTCTGGCTGCCTTCGTCCCTGACAAAGATCGAAGCCAACGCGTTCATCTTCTGCCAGCAATTGAAGAGCGTCACACTCCCCGCGGGCGTGACAACCATCGAATCCAATGCCTTCGGGTATTGCTGGAACCTCGAGGCACTGCGTTTCCAGGGTAATCCGCCGGCGCTCGACCGCTACTGGCCGAACTTGGCCTCGTCCACAGCGGCCACCGTCTATTACCCCGTCGAGTTCTCCGGATGGGCCCCCTATGCCGGCACGACCTTCGGCGGCCTGCCCACCGCCCCGTACTCGCTCAACGTCGCCCCGACCGGCGTGTCGCTCGCGAACGTCGTCACGAGCATCGCCGAGAACGCCCCCACGGCGACGCGGACCACGCTCGCCGACATCGTCGTCGCCGACGACCAGTGGGGCACCAACACGATCTCGCTCTCCGGCGTTGACGCCGCGAGCTTCGAGATCGACGGCGACGTGCTCTCCCTTCGCGCCGGCGTGGTGCTGAACTACGAACGGCAGACGAGCTACTCCGTCACCGTGAGCGTCTCCGACGCCACGGTCGCCGGCAGCATGCCCGTGAGCGTCGACTACACCCTCTCCGTCACGGACGTCGATGAGACGCCCGCGACGCCGACTATCGCCCTCGCGCTCGACACCGGTACTTCCTCCACCGACGCCGTGACGAACGACGCCGATCTCCTCATCGGCGGGCTCGTCGAGGGGGCCGTCGTCGAGTATTCGTTCGACGGGGGTGAGTGGACGACTTCCTACGCTCCCGTCGACGGCCCCGTCCGCGTCCGGGTACGGCAGTGGGACGGCCCGAACGTCTCCGATCCGTCGGCCGAACTCGCGTTCACGCTCGACACCGTCGCCCCGATGGCCCCGGACGTGACGGCGATTGATGCCGAGAGCGGCATTCCCACGCTCTCCGGAGTCGAGGCGGGCGCCCTGGTCGAGTACTCGGGCGATGGTGGGAACACGTGGGGCGAGACGTACGTCCCGACCGCCCGTGAGAACAACGTGCTCGTGCGGCAGATCGACGTGGCCGGGAATCGCTCCTTCGCCACGCCGTTCGCGTTCACCCACGTCGGCCCGGTCGCGTGGGACGGAGGCGTCGACGGCTCCGGCACCGACCTTCTCGATCCGGTGAACTGGGTCGGCGACGTGCTCCCGGGGATCACCGAGATCGCCGTCATCGGCGGTTCGGGCCCGATGATCGTCCTCGCCGGCGACACCGCCGACATGCCGGTGATGGAGATCCGCACCTCGCGCGACATCCTCGTCGCCGGTGGAACGCTCCGCGGCACCCGCCTCGTGGGCGAGAACGGCGCGAGGCTCGTGGCGTCGGACTTCCCCGGCACCGTCACCGGTGCCGTGCTGGCGATCGACGTCGACCTCGAGTCGATCGACGCCGCCGAGATCCGCCTCGTCGGCGACGTGGTTCTCGAGGATGCCACGATCCGCGTCGGCAATCGTGCCGGCACCACCCGCGGCGGGGTCTGGACCTCCGCGGACACGAGCCCGGCCTGGTCGCTCGGGGGCACGGGGACAGTGATCTTCGGTGCCCGAAGCGGCAGTTACCTGTTCCCCGTCGGCGTCGAAGGAGACGTTTTCACGATCGGTTCCGGCATCACGATCCGTGGTCTCAACGGCGGCATCCAAGGAGAAATCGTCTCTCCTGTAACGATCGTCAACCAGGGAGCGATTTTGGCCGATGCCGCCACGCCGAACACCACCGATCTGGGCTACGACACGAACCCGCTCGGATCGGTTGCCGTGCGCACCGAGACGATCGACACGTCGGGTATCTCGAACAACCCGCTCTCGCAGGAGGCCTACCGCTCGATCCGTTACGACGCGTCGATGACGTACGTCCTCGAATCGCTCGTCCCAGGGTCGACCTACCGCATCCGCCTGAGCTTCATGGACGATTGGGCGGACGCGGGCCTCCGCGAAATGACCATCTCGGTCAACGGGCAGCCCGTCCTCACGGGCTTCGATGTGACGAAGTCCGCAGGCGGAATCTTCCGTGCCATCGACCAGACCTTCGATGCCGCGGCGGACGGCGCGGGTGCGGTGACGGTGCATCTGGCGGCGACCAAGGGGGGACTGTGCACGATCGCCGCGATCGAGGCCTTCCCCGCCGACACGACCGACTATTTGCCCGCCTCCCGCGTGGCCTCGATCGACGTCGGCGACGCTCAGTCGGGCCAGATCACCCTCGCGCCGGCGGGATTCGTCAACGAGGGTCGGATCGGCGCCTCCCATGGCAGTTCTGTCTCCCTCTGGACCTACCCCGACTTCCCGTGGACGAATAGCGCGACCGGTACGATCGCCGCTTCACGCGGCACGATCTCCCTCACCGGATGGAACTGGACGAACGCGGGGACGATTTCGGCCGACCTCGGCGGATCGCTCTGGCTCTCCGGTACCGACTGGCGCAACGAGGGCGTCATCCGGGCGACCTACGACGCCACCGTCACGATTGGCGGCGACGGATGGGCGAACACCGGCACGATCAGCGCCCTCGACGCCACCATCACGCTGATCGGCGACTTCACGACGACGGCGCTCGGATCGATCCGTCACGAAGCCACCCGGGACGATTTCACCGAGTACTCGATCCCGGGATGGGTCGAGCCAACCGGTGGTATCCGCATCCGGGGCACGCTCGACAACACCGGCGCCGTCCTCCGGATCGGCTCGGGCGATGCACTGCCGGAGGAATGGGAGCTCGCCGGAGGAACGATCGTCGGAGGCCGAATCGAGTCGGGTGGCAACTCCCACTTCAACGTGTCGAACGGCCAGGGCAGCGGAGCGCTCGAGGGCGTGACGCTCGCGACCGACATGGCGATCTTTTCGGAGACGGTCACCATCCGGGGTGGCCTCACGCTCGATGGCGCGGCGATC
The DNA here is from genome assembly GCA_903949225.1 of uncultured Planctomycetaceae bacterium. Lineage (GTDB taxonomy): Bacteria > Planctomycetota > Planctomycetia > Pirellulales > UBA1268 > QWOP01. The sequence continues at coordinate 82 of CAJAYZ010000500.1, read as the reverse complement.
CGCGTCGGTACGCAACTCGGCGAACAGGGCCTTTACCTGCCCAGCGAACTCCGCTTCGAAGGGGGCACGCAGTCGATCGACG
>CAJAYZ010000499.1 GCA_903949225.1 uncultured Planctomycetaceae bacterium | reverse complement strand
GGTCTCGCTCGACACCTGATCGGGGTTGCTGCCGCCGATGGTGCCGAAGCCAAACTCCATCTTCAGTTGCCGCTTCACCGGCACGATCGTGACGCGATCGATCCCGAAGGGGAGCTTGAATCGCAGCCCCGGATCGACCGTCTTGATCGCCTTGCCGAAGCGCTGGACGACGCCGACGCTCTCCGGGCCGACGGTGTAGACCATCCCGAACAGGCCACTGACCAGCGCGAAGAGGACCACCGCGGCCAGCGGCGCCAGCCACGCGCCCCCCACCGGGAGGCGTGGGAACGAGGGGGGCAGGCCTGGAAAATCGGACGAACGAGCCATGCGGGGCGTTTTCCTGAGGACGGGAACCCCCTCATCCTGATCGGAATTGCCGCCGATGCAAACCTTTTCGCTGCCGGTATCGCGACGATTTCCCCGCCGTCACTCCCCGGCGGCCGCCGCGTCTCCCCCGGTGGCCCCTTCCCGGGCCCTTTCAATGAGGAAGTCAACGAGCTTTTGGCAGTGAAAAAACCCCTCCCAGAAGTTGTGCCCCTGCCCCTCGGCCACGATCAGCTCCACGAGGTGCCCCTTGCCGAGGGCCTCGTAGCGGGCCTTCAGGCGAGCAGAGTTCGGCTCGATGGGGACGACGACGTCGATGTCGCCATGGATGATGCAGACCGGAATCCCGGCCTGGGCGGCGACGTCGATCCGCTCGACCGGGCAGAGCTCTTCAACGTTTGCGAGGAGGTCGGCGGGGGTGAGCCCATAGGCTCCCGCGGCGCTCTCGGCCCCCGGATACGTCCGCCAGTCATACACCGGATAGATCCCGCCGAGGCCGGCGGTGAAGTCGGGATGGGCGATCGCCCAGGCCGAGGCCCACAGGCCGCCGCGGCTGCGGCCGAGGAGGGCCGGCTTGGCGGCGTAGCCACGCTTCACCATTTCGGCGTGGAGTTTTTCGGTCGCCGCAACCGCAATCGGACTGCCGTAGGACTCGCCGGTATCGATCCCTGCCACGGCCACGCCTGCTTCCGTGAAGCGCTCGTGCATCCACTTCTCTGCCTCGTCGGGATAGGCCGCGAGCGTCGGGCCATAAAGGATCCAGGGACGCGGGGCGCCGGGAGGGAGGGCGTTGACATCAGCCGGCGTGAACAGAAACGCCGTGTGGCCATCGACTGAAAACACCTCGCCGGGAACGATGAGGTTTTTCGTGGGAAGCGTTGCAGCGGCGGCAGCCGTGGGCTCCTGAGCCCTCGCGCGATCAGGCGTCGTGACAACGCCCGCCACAATCACCGCCGCGACAACGATCGTCGCCGTGGCGGAGTGCGCGAGGCAGGGGAGGAGAGCAACGCGTGGAGATGTATTGGTGTTCATACCGGCATTCTAGACCGGGCGCCGCCCGGCGCCATCGGACTCTTGATCCCGAGGGCTACAGTTGCATGAATGACGCAGTCGATGGGCGGGGGCATAGCTTCGGCACTGGCGGCCGCTGTCGTTTAGGGCGTTGCCGCAGCGTGTGGCTGGCGTCCAAGTGGGCCACTCTATCCCGGGCAGGCGATCTCTATGACCATTCAAGACCGCATCGAGTCGCTCGGTGGCCTTCACGACGCGATCATCCTGTCGCTCGCCTGGAGTGCCGAAGAGCGCCGCTTGCGGATCGTCGTCGACAACGTCAACTCCAACACCTTCGGACTTCCCGAAGACCCGGGCCCCCGCAGTGCGACGCTCGTGTTTTCAGAAGTCACGCACCTCGATGTGAATGCCAACCTCACGGTAGCCGGGCTGATGATCTACGACTGGACGATCGCGAGCAAGGAGCCCGACACCTACGCCTCGAGCCTGATGCTTTCTCCCGGAGGCAAGTTGACCATCGAGTGCGAAAGCATCGAGATCGTCGAAGGATGAGGTCGAGGGCGGAAGCACGTTTTCATCGCTTCGGCGGGAATCCTCCCTTTGTTCATGTGAAGGCCAATCCGACGTGACGCGAGCGGATCGCTTCGATCCATCGGACGCAGGGGCGGGCG